>NZ_JAAGPL010000538.1:0-748 GCF_017104785.1 Burkholderia sp. Ac-20353
CCCCGCCCGCGCGAGCATCGCTCCGGACAGGTCGACGCCGAACACGGGCGCCTCTGGAAAGCGCGCGCGCAGCGCCGGCAGGTCGTCGCCCGCGCCGCAGCCGGCGTCGAGCACCGCGGCGGGGCTCACCTTGATGTATTCGAGACGCTCGCACATCCGCTGCGCGATCTCGCGCGGCAGGAACGAAACTGCGTCGAACGCGGCCGCGCGGCGGTCGAAAATCCGGCGCACGCGCCTCGCGTCATAGGCCGGACGGCCAGATGTGGTCGAAGGTGGGGACATGTCAGGCAAACTGGCGAAGAGCCCGAAGTATACTCGCTCGCCCCGGAAGCTTCATTGAGGCCATATTGAGGCGCCCAGCCGATGAATCGCCGCCCGTTTCCGCAGTCGATCCGCGTCGTTATGTCGCAGGCCTTCGCGCGGATCGCGGCGATCGCGTTGCCGAACCGCTGCGCGCTGTGCGGCAATTTGTCGCGCACCGTGATTTGCGCCGAATGCGATGCCGCGTACTGGAACGAAGCGCGCGTGCGCTGCGCCGTCTGCGCGGTGCCGCTCGCCCAAGGGCACGCGCAGCGCGCGGCCGGCTACCAGTGCGACGCATGCCGCGCCACGCCGCCGCCGTTCGATGCAACATTTGCGCTCGCCGACTACCGGGCGCCGCTCGACGGCCTCGCGCGCGGACTGAAATTCCACGCGCGGCTCGCGCTCGGCGCGGAATTCGCGGGCCGGCTCGCCCGGCTGATCGCCG
>NZ_JAAGPL010000054.1:0-49532 GCF_017104785.1 Burkholderia sp. Ac-20353
CAGCCCGTGCGCGGACAGCTGACGCTGCTGCCGGCGGGCAGCACGGCGCCGCTCGACTGCCCGGTCATCGGCGACGGCTACGCGGTGCCGCTCGACGACGGCACGCTGCTGATCGGCGCGACGTTCGAACCGGACGACCTCGATCCCGCGCTGCGCCCGGCCGGCCACGCCGAAAACCTCGCGCGGGTCCGGCATCTGCTGCCGGGCCTGATCGGCGACGTGCCGCCCGTCGACAGCCTGCGCGGGCGTGTCGCGTTCCGCTGGGTCGCCGGCGACCGGCTGCCGATGATCGGGCCGCTCGCGGACGAAACGCTGGCGGTTGCGAACGCGAAGGCGCTGAGCGGCGCGAAGGCCCGCGACCTGCCGCGCACCGAGGGCCTCTACGGCGCCTTCGGCTACGGTTCGCGCGGCCTTGTCTGGGCCGCGCTCGGCGCCGAGCTGATCGCGTCGCAGCTCGAAGGCGAGCCGTGGCCACTCGAGCGCGAGCTTGCCGAAGCGATCGATCCCGCGCGCTTCCTGATCCGCGCGCTGCGCGCGCGACGGGTGAGCGCGGCCGACTGACGCGCATCACCTTCATCTCACAGTTCACCGATTCCGCCGCACCAGGTTATCCACCCGCACCTGTGGATAACCGCGCGGAAACCGTGCGCATTCCGTGTGCAATCACAGTGGACGTAAACTGGGTAACGCCACAGCACTGTGAAACGGCCCGAAAGTTACTCCAATCGATCCGCTGTGCGCAAACAGCCTGTGCAGCGGGTTATGGTTTTGCCAACGTGTTGATCTGTCGACGTAAACCGGAGTTATCCACAGAACAGTGCGCGTCTTGTTAACTTCTACTACGTATGTATACAGGTAAACCTTTGAATTGAAAGGCATGCCGCCGCACAGCGCGGCGATTCGCCTGATCAAAGGGTTCCAGTCCCGAAAACCTGTGGCACAATCGGATTCCTTCGCGTTCGTCCGGCCAGGCGCCGGACATGCTTCAATGGAACGGTCGGCACGATTTCGAATCTGAATCTTCGAGATCGCGCAGTCCATTCACACATCAGGCCGACAATCCAGATCGGCACACCTGAGCGACATCTCCGCCGTCCGGCGGCGCAGGCGATTCTTCCCATGTCCTGCGGTCGACCACAACAATCACATTCGGGGCAATACCCAGCCGGCGTGCATCTCGATCCTGACGCTTGACCCTGCGTTGCTGGCGGTTGCTTCCAAAGGAGAATCACCACGATGAAGTCGGCGTTCTCATTCCTGCCCAATTGGCCGCTGTCGCCGGATCCCGTGTTCTGGGCCGGGCTCGCGCTGTTCGCCGCGGGCCTGTGCGGCGAGCTGTGCTATCGCGCGTGGCGGCTGCCACGCATCACCGGTTATGCAGTGATCGGCCTGATCGCCGGGTCGTTCGGTTTCGGCGTGATCGACGCCAGCACCGACGAAACCTCGCGTCTGCTGATCGACGTCGCGCTCGGCCTGCTGCTGTTCGAGCTCGGCAGCCGCCTCGACCTGCGCTGGATCCGCCGCAATCCATGGCTGATCGCGTCGAGCCTCGCCGAAGCGACGCTCACGTTCGTGCTCGTGCTGTTCATGCTGCTCGCGCTCGGCATCTCGGGAATGGTCGCGCTCGTGCTGTCGGCGATCGCGATCGCAACCTCGCCGTCGATGGTGATCCAGCTGAGGACCGAGCTGCGCGCGGAAGGGCAGGTGTCGCAACGCCTGATCACGCTGACCGCGCTCAACAGCGTCTATGCGGTCGTGCTGACCAAGCTCGTGACGAGCTGGCTGCACCAGGAGGCGTACGGCAACGTGTTCGCGACGGTGCTGCAGCCCGTCTACCTGCTGGTCGGTTCGTTCGTCGTCGCGTATCTCGTCGCGCGCGCGTGCATCTACCTGTTCCGCCACATGACCGCGACGATGCGCGACGAGCATTCGTTCGTCGCGCTGTTCGGGCTCGTGATGCTCGCGATCGCGGTCGCGCAGGCGCTGAAGCTGTCGACACTGCTCACGCTGCTGCTCGCCGGCATCATCGTGAAGAACCTCGAAGCGCGTCCGCAGCTGTGGCCCGAACATTTCGGCACCGCCGGCTGGCTGCTGACGGTGATCCTGTTCGTGCTCACGCTGACCTCGTTCACGTGGGGCGACATCGCGCACGGCGGCCTGTTCGCGGTCGCGCTGATCGTCACGCGGGTCGTCGCGAAGCTGGCGGGTGTCATGATGTTCGCGAAACCGAGCGGGATCGGCACGAAGCAGGGCATCGCGCTCGGCCTCGCGCTGTCGCCGATGTCCGCGCTCGCGTACCTGCTCGTCGACGACACCTACCAGCTCTACCCGAATTTCGATCCCCACTTGCGCGCGATCGTGATGTGCGCGATCGTGGTCCTGCAACTCGTCGGGCCGTTCCTCGTCTACCGCTGCCTGTCGGCGGTCGGCGAACGTAGAGACAGCAACTGACTTTCGGAAACTGCCATGGCACTCGAAACCTTCGTCAATTCCGAGCCGTTCACGTTCGGCGTCGAACTGGAGATCCAGGTCGTCAACACGCACAACTACGATCTGACGAAAGCCGCGTCCGACCTGATGCGGCTGATCCAGGGCGAGACCTTCCCCGGCAACATCACGCCGGAAATCACCGAAAGCATGATCGAGCTGTCGACCGGCATCTGCCATTCGCACGAGCAGGCGGTCGGCGAGCTGCACGCGATCCGCGACGTGCTCGTGAAGGCGGCCGACCAGCTCAACGTCGGCCTGTGCGGCGGCGGTACGCACGCGTTCCAGCAGTGGAGCGAACGGCAGATCTACGACGCGCCGCGCTTCCAGTACATCTCCGAACTGTACGGCTACCTCGCCAAACAGTTCACCGTGTTCGGCCAGCACGTGCACATCGGCTGCCCGGACCCGGACAGCGCGCTGTTCCTGCTGCACTCGATGTCGCGCTTCATTCCGCATTTCATCGCGCTGTCCGCGTCGTCGCCGTTCGTGCAGAACGTCGACACGGGCTTCCACTCGGCGCGCCTGAACTCGGTGTTCGCGTTCCCGCTGTCGGGCCGCGCGCCGTTCGTGCTCACCTGGGACAGCTTCGAGGAGTACTTCATGAAGATGGTGAACACGGGCGTCGTCAATTCGATGAAGGACTTCTACTGGGACATCCGGCCGAAACCGGGCTACGGCACGATCGAGGTGCGCGTGATGGACACGCCGCTGTCGGTCGACCGCGCGGCGGCGATCGCGTGCTACATCCAGACGCTCGCGCGCTACCTGCTGACCGACCGGCCATTGAAGTTGTCCGAAGACGACTATCTCGTCTACACATTCAACCGCTTCGAAGCCTGCCGGTTCGGCCTCGAAGGCACCTGCGTGAATCCTCAGACTGGTGAGCGCCGCACGATCGCGGAGGACATCCTCGACACGCTCGACCGGATCGCGCCGCATGCGGCCGCGCTCGGCTCGCGCGCGGCGCTCGACGAGATCGGCGCGCTCGCGAAGGCGCGCGTGAACGACGCGTCGTGGCTGCGTACCGTGTTCAAGCAGGAAAAATCGCTGAACGAAACCGTCCGCCAGCAGTGCTTACGTTGGCGTGAATGAAAAATTGTTTTGCGGATTGCAGGCTCGACCGCGCGGCAATTCGCTGAACGGCAGTTGACGGATGTCAATGCCGAAATCGTTCCCAGGCCTGTCGGCGAGCTGTGGATAACACGATTTTCTGCTGCAAAGTCAAGCACCTGTGGAACGGATAACCCAGTGGACGATAATCGTCGGGCGGCAGGCCGGCGAATTCCGTAAAATGTTCGCCACTCCTCTATGGCGGTCAGACGGCATTACGCGCACAGCCGGTTTGTAGGGTTATTCAGCCGTTATCCACAGATTCGACTGGATAACTTAGCTGTGCGATTTTCCACTGTCGCTTAGAATGTCGGCTTTGCGGACACCGGAACGATATGTGTGCGACCGGTCGACGCGAATGCGGCCGCCGCATGTGCCTTGCGACGGTCGTGCCGGATGCGCTCGGTTCGGGGCATCCATTTTGAGAGAGAAATTCGATCTCCACACTACGGCCGTCCGGGCTTCCGGGCGGCGGCAAAGCGAAAAGACTATGAGCGAAGGCATTTACGGGAACCAGGCTGCAGGGCGCGTGACCCACAGTTTGCTGCGGTTGAGTACGGCCATGCGGAGTCAGGCATGGGATTGGGCGGAAGGCGCAGGCCTCACGCCGACGCAAGGCGAGATCCTGGTGCTGCTGCTGCAGCGCAAGGGCCCGATGCGGCTCGGCGAGATCGCGCGCGAGACGCAGCTCACCGCGGCGACGACGAGCGATGCAGTGAGCACGCTCGAGACCAAGGGTCTCGTCGAAAAGCGCCGTGCGCTGGACGACGGCCGTGCGCTCGCAGTGCGGCTGTCCGCCCGCGGCCGCACCGCGGCGAAGAAGGCGCTGCAGTGGCCGGAGTTCCTGACCAAGGCGGTCGGCTCGCTCGGCGCGGACGAGCAGGGCGCGCTGTACCGCGCGCTGCTGAAGACGCTGCGCGAGCTGCAGGTTGCGGGCGCGACGCCGCCGCACCGGATGTGCGTGACGTGCGCGCACTTCCAGCCGTCGAAGGCATCGAAGAAGGCGGCGGCGACGCATTTCTGCGTGGCGCTCGACGTGCCGCTCGCGGACAGCGACCTGCGTCTCGATTGTTCGGTACACGAAGAAGCTGACGCGGCGACGCAAAAGAAGATCTGGAAGATTTTCGCAGCCTGACGTCCGTCGATCGACCGGGAGGCCGATGATGAACGCTGAAGTCGTGGCGATCCGCCACGTGCATTTCGAAGACCTCGGCAGCTTCGAGCAGGTGCTCGGCGAACGGGGGAGGCGGGTGCGGTACGTCGATGTCGGATCGTCACGGGTCGAGGTGCTCGACGTGCGCGTGCCGTCGCTGTTCGTCGTGCTCGGCGGGCCGGTCAGCGTGTACGACGATGCGCAGTATCCGACGACCGCGCCGCTCGCGGCGCTCGTCAGGCAGCGCATCGATGCGGGGCTGCCGATCCTCGGCATCTGTCTCGGCGCGCAGTTCATCGCGCGCGCGCTCGGCGCGCGCGTCTACCCGGGCGCGCAGAAGGAACTCGGCTGGTCGCCGCTCACGCTCACCGACGCGGGCCGCGCGTCGCCGTTGCGCCATCTCGACGGCGCGGCGACGTCGATGCTGCACTGGCACGGCGACACCTTCGACCTGCCGGGCGGCGCGATCCATCTCGCGTCGACGCCCGCTTGCCGTCACCAGGCGTTCGCGTGGGGGCAGCATGTGCTGGCGCTGCAATGTCATCCGGAAATCCGGGCCGACCGCTTCGAACCCTGGCTGATCGGCAACGCCGGCGAAATTACCGCGACGCCGGGCATCGATGCGCGCCAGCTGCGCGCCGATACTGCGCAGCACGGCCCCGTGCTCGAGACGGCCGCACGGCGCATGTTCGCCGAATGGCTCGACAGCGTCGGGCTTTGACCTCGCCGGCCGCATCTGGCCAACCACACCTCGCCTGCCGCACCTCGCCGGCCGCACCTGACCAACCGCTTACGGCCGGCCCCGCCACCAGCGCGCTTCGCACGCGCGTGCTACGCTCAGCCGCTCTTTCCCCATTCCAGCGAGCGGCTTCCATGACAGCGCTGTTTACCCCGTTCACGTTGCGCAGTGTGACGCTTCCGAACCGGATCGTCGTGTCCCCGATGTGCCAGTATTCGGCCGAGCGCGGCGAGGCGACCGACTGGCACATGATCCACCTCGGCCATCTCGCGCTGTCCGGCGCCGGGCTGCTGTGCATCGAGGCAACCGCGGTCGAGCCGGACGGCCGCATCACGCCCGCCGACCTCGGCCTCTGGGACGACGTCACCGAAGCCGCGCTGAAACCGGTGCTCGCGGCGATCCGCAAGCATTCGCCGATCCGCGTCGCAATGCAGCTGTCGCATGCGGGGCGCAAGGCGTCGAGCCACGTGCCGTGGGAAGGCGGCCAGCTGATCGAAGTCGCGGACGGGGGGTGGCTGCCGCACGCGCCGTCGCCGGTGCCGCACAAGGACGGCGAGACACCGCCGCTCGCGCTCGACACGGCGGGACTCAACCGGATCCGCGACGCCTTCGCGGCGGCCGCGAAGCGTGCGGCGCGGCTCGGCATCGATGCGATCGAGGTGCATGCGGCGCATGGCTACCTGCTGCACCAGTTCCTGTCGCCGCTCGCGAACCGGCGTACTGACGAATATGGCGGTTCGCGCGAGAACCGGATGCGCTTTCCGCTCGAGATCTTCGAGATCGTGCGCGCGGCATTTCCGGAGGACCGGCCCGTTGGCGTGCGCGTGTCGGCGACCGACTGGGTCGAAGGCGGCTGGGAGCTCGACGATACGATCGCGTTCGCGCACGAACTGAAGCGCCGCGGCTGCGACTGGATCGACGTGTCGTCGGGCGGTGTATCGCCGCTGCAGAAGATCCCGCTGTCGCCGGGCTACCAGGTGCCTTTCGCGCAGGCGGTGAAGCGTGCGGTCGGGATGCCGACGGTCGCGGTCGGCCTCATCGACGACCCCGCGCATGCGAACCGGCTGGTCGACGCAGGCGATGCCGATCTCGTCGCGATGGCGCGCGCGATGCTGTACGACCCGCGCTGGCCGTGGCACGCGGCCGCGGCGCTCGGTGCGCAGGTGACGGCGCCGCCGCAGTACTGGCGTTCGCAGCCGCGCGAGCACAAGGCGCTGTTCGGCGACATCGCGTTCGGCCAGCGCTGAGTGGGCATTCGCGGTTGAACGAAACAATCCCGACCGTGTAGGATGCGGATGATTCGCCGCATGCCCTGACGCGGCGCCGATCGGCGCCGCGTTTTCATTTCCGGCGGGCCGGCGCGGGCGTACCGGCAAGTGAGTGCAGCGCTTCGGCGAAGCGTGGCTGTCACCGCGGCCATTTCCCTTTCAAGTCGTCTTCAGAAGAAGGATTCGTTCGATGAGTTCACGCAGGATCGCGGTGCGCCGCTCGGGAGTACACGGCAGGGGCGTGTTTGCCGTGGCGCCGATCAAGACCGGCGAGCGCGTTGTGGAATACAAGGGCGAACGAATTTCGTGGAAGGAAGCGCTGCGCCGCCATCCGCACGATCCGAACGATCCGAACCATACGTTCTACTTCGCGCTCGAGGAAGGCGGCGTGATCGACGGCAAGGTCGACGGCAACAGCGCGCGCTGGATCAACCATTCGTGCGCGCCGAACTGCGAGGCCGAGGAGGTCGACGGCCGCGTGTACATCCACGCGCTGCGCGACATCGAACCGGAAGAGGAGCTGTTCTACGACTACGGCCTCGTGATCGACGCGAAGCTCACGAAGAAGCTGAAGCGCGAATACGCTTGCCGTTGCGGCGCGGAATCGTGCCGCGGCACGATGCTCGCGACGTCCGAAGCGGACGCGAAGAAGAAAAAGAAGAAGGACGCGACCGCTTCGAGCGACAGGAAAAAGAAGAAGTGACGACGAGCGGCGCACGCGGTGCGCCGCTTTCCCCCGGTGCGCTCAGTGTGTCGGCGCTGCAGCCGGCTCCGTCGTTGCAGGCTTCGCCGCCTGCGTGACGAGCGGCACCCTCACCACGAACCGCGAGCCGCCCTCCGACGCGTCCTCGTACGACACGGTCCCGCCGTGCATCGCGATGATGTCATGCACGATCGCGAGGCCGAGGCCGGCGCCCGTCTCGACGCCGTTGCCGCTTTGCGCGTCGCCGCGGAAGAACCGCTTGAACAGGTCCGCCTGCTGGCTCGCGGGCACACCCGGGCCGTTATCCTCGACGACGATCTCCGCAGCCGGCTCGCCCGTGTCGAGCGCCGAGCGCGCGACGTTCACGGTGATCCGCGCGCCGTCCGGCCGCGCGAGCGGCACATACTTCAGCGCATTGTCGAGCAGGTTCGCGATCACCTCGCGCAGCAGCACGGGGTTGCCGCGCACGAGCAGCGCCCGGTCGTTGTCCGCCTCGTCGTCCGGCGGCTCGTCGCTGCGCTGGAAGCCGAGGTCGACATGCGACGCGAGCGCGCGCGGCACCCATTCGGCGCCGGTCTCGAACGCCATCGCGGCGAGGTCGACGTCGACGAAGCGCGCGGCCTGTTCGCCGGGCTCCGCCCGCGCGAGCGACAGCAGCTGGTTCGACAGCCGCACCGCGCGGTCCGCGGCCGCGCGCAGTTCGCGCACTGCGGCGAAGGTCTGTTGTGCGTCGCGCGCGACGGCGGCCTGTTCCGCATGCAGCTTTACCGCGGTGAGCGGTGTGCGCAGCTGGTGTGCGGCGTCGGCGATGAACTTGCGCTGCGCGTCGAGCGCGGTCTTCAGGCGCCCGAGCAGTGCGTTCATTGCGCTCGTCAGCGGCCGGATCTCGAGCGGCACGTCGGTCTCGTCGACGGGCTCCAGCGACGTATGGGTTTGCCGGTTGAGCGAATCGGCGAGATGCGTGAGCGGGCCGAGCTGCTGGTTCACGACGCGCCACACGATGCCCCAGCCCGCGAGCAGCAGCAGCAGCAGCGGCATCATGATCGCGATCAGGAATTCGGCGGCGATCCGGTAGCGGTGCCGGACCGGCTGCGCAACTTCGACGACCATCGGCTTGCCGCCGTCGACTTCGTCGACGCGTACCTGCGCGACGCGCACCGCGCGGTTGTCGTATTCGGCCTCGAACACGTACGCGTGATGCATGCGCCGCACGCTGGTGCCGCGCAGCGGCAGCTTCGGATCGCCGGCGAGTTCCTGCTCGCCGTCGCTGATCCGGTAGATCAGCGCTTCGGAGGGGTCGGAGAACATCGCCTGCGCGAGCGGCGGCACCGTGAACGGCGCGTCGGGGCCGGCGATCTGGATCTGTTTCGAGATCGCGGTGGCGAGATCCGCGAGCGAGCGGTCGATCACGTGCTGCGTGTATTGCCACGCGAGCCAGTACGCAATCAGTCCGCTCATCAGCGCGAGCATCGACAGCGGCGCGGCGAGGCGCCGCAATAGCGAACGGCGCAGGCTGGTCACAGCCGGATCAGAAGACATTTCGGGCAGGAAATGGATAAGCGCCGCTCACGGGGAGCGGCGCGGTCGGGCGGCGGGGCGGGCAGGCGGACGCCGGCGGAAGTCCGCCGGATCGCCCGCCGAGGGTCCGCGTCCGGTCAGACGCTGGCCGTCTGGCGGATTTCCTGCAGCAGGTAGCCGAAGCCACGCACCGTGACGATCTCGACACGGCACTGCTCGAGTTTCTTGCGCACGCGGTGCACGTAGACTTCGATCGCGGTGTCGCCGAGATCGCCGCCGAAGTGCGTCAGGTGATCCTGCAGCTGCGCCTTGCTGACGACGCGGCCATGACGCAGCAGCAGCATTTCGAGCACCGCGAATTCACGCGGCGACAGCTCGAGCGGCTTGTCGTCGTTGAAGATGCGGCGGTCGACGCCCGACAGGCGGACGCCGCCGAGCGACACTTCCGGACGCGGCATGTCGCTGTGCGGGCCGCTGCGGCGCATCACCGCGCGGATCCGCGCTTCGAGCTCGGCC
Source organism: Burkholderia sp. Ac-20353 (assembly GCF_017104785.1). Lineage (NCBI taxonomy): Bacteria > Pseudomonadati > Pseudomonadota > Betaproteobacteria > Burkholderiales > Burkholderiaceae > Burkholderia > Burkholderia sp. Ac-20353. Next base: position 9,498 of record NZ_JAAGPL010000054.1, read on the forward strand.
GGCTCGAACGGTTTCAGCATGTAGTCGTCGGCACCCGAGTTCAGGCCCTGGATCCGGTCGTTCAGCTCGTCGCGCGCGGTCAGCACGATCACGGGCGTATGCCGGTTGGTCTGGCGGAAGCGGGTGAGCAGCGTCATGCCGTCGATGCCCGGCAGGCCGAGGTCGAGGATCACGAGCTCGTGACGGTTCTGCGCAAGCGCCTGCTCGGCAAAAATGCCATCGTGCACCATGTCGACGGTGAAGCCAGCCTGCTCGAGGCTGCTCTGGATACCGCGTGCAATGGGGCGGTCGTCTTCGATCAGAAGGAGTCGCATGAATATCGCTCAAGTACAATGGGTTGGCGGTTCAGGCACGCGGACAGCACGACGCCGTTTCCACAGGGCGCCGCCGCAAAGCCTGACGTCAAGCAGGCGGCCAGCGAACGATACAAACCAACCATGTCCGATATTTCGATCCACGACCTTGAAGCCGCGATCAATTTCTGGCGCGCCCGCTCGCCGTCGAGCGGCGACGAACTCAGACTCTGCGAAGAGGCTAGCGCGCTCTCCAAGCCGTATGCGCTGCTGATTGTACAGCGGCAAACCTCCGTGCAACTGGAAGGTTTGGACCCTAAGGCTCGGAAAGCGTGGGACGCTTACGTGCGCCTTAAGGAACGCTTGGAAAGCTGAAGGCTTTCGCTGAGTACATCGTAGGAAACGTTCAGCGAAATGAAAAGTTGACGTGCCGCGCGCGAGAATCGCACGCGGCAGGGAAAAACGTCAGGCGGCGGGTTTTGCGTGGGCGCCGGCCGCGTCGATGAAGTGGGCAAGCTCGATGTCGCGTTCGGTGAGGCCGTCCGCATCATGGGTCGACAGCGTGACGTCGACGCGGTTGTAGACGTTGAACCATTCCGGATGGTGGTTCATTTCCTGCGCCTTGATCGCGACGCGCGTCATGAAGCCGAACGCCTCGTTGAAATCGGCGAAGCGCAGGCTGCGCTGGATCGCATCGCGGCCCGGCACGGCCGTCCAGTGCGGCAGGCGCTCGAGTCGGGTCTTGCGTTCTTCTGATGTGAGTTTGTGGATCATCGTGCACCTCGTTCGGAAACGGCGGGCTGCGCGCGACAAGCGTCGCGCGGCAGCATCGCCGGCACCGACCATTCTTCCATAGTTGTGTGTCAGGCGTCGGCGCGGCCGGCACCCGTGCCGCGATGCAGCACACGGTCGGTGTCGAGCACCGCGCCGGCCGCGTATTCGGGCAGGCCCGCGAGCCGGTCGGCGAGCGCGCGGCCGTCGACGTGTGCGAGCGCGAACAGCTGCGCGAAGTCGTCGATCACGAAGTAGGTCTGCTGGAACGTGTCGATCCGGTATTGCGTGCGCATCACGCGCTCGAGGTCGAAGCCGAGCCGGTTCGGCGCCGCGCTTTCCAGGCTGTACAGGCTTTCGCCCTTGCTCGACACGATCCCCGCGCCGTAGATCGACAGCCCGTTCGTGCCGCGCGGGTCGCGGATCAGCCCGAATTCGACCGTGTACCAGTAGAGGCGCGCGAGCCGCGCGAGCGCGTCGGCATCGTCGGCGACCGCGAGCGCGACACGGCCGTACGCCTGCATGTAGTCGGCGAACACGGGGTTGATCAGCAGCGGCACATGGCCGAACAGGTCGTGGAAGCAGTCCGGTTCCTGCAGGTAGTCGAGCTGGTCGGGGCGGCGCATCCACCAGGTGACCGGAAAGCGCCGGTTCGCGAGATGCTCGAAGAACACGCGATCGGGCACGAGCCCCGGCACCGCGACGATCTCCCAGCCGGTCGCCGGTTTCAGCTGACGGTTGACGTCCGCGAACGACGGCACGCGGTCGGCGGGGAGGTCGATCTTCGCGAGCCCGGCGACGAACGCGTCGCACGCGCGACCCTGCAGCAGCGCGGACTGGCGCGCATAGAGCTGATGCCACACCGCGTGGTCGACCTGGCCGTAGCGTTCGAGCGGCTGGTCGATGGTGAAATCGGCGCGGGTTTCAAGACCCGCGTCGAACTGTTCCTGCAGTTTCGCGGTGACGACGGTGGACATGTTCGGCTCTGCACGCAGCGGTTGGGATGCATGCAAGTGTAGAGCGTGGTCCGCGCGGATTGGGCGCAAAATTGGCGATGATTTGCATGTTAATGCGATAATCGCGCATCAAACCATCGAATCACGCGGAGAATTCTCATGTTGGAACTCGATCACTTCGATCTGGCGCTCCTCGACGTGCTGCAGCGCTTCGGCCGGGCCACGCATCAGCAGCTCGGCGAGGAGGTGCCGCTGTCGCCGTCGCAGATCGGCCGGCGCCTGCAGCGGCTCGAGGCCGCGGGCGTGATCGAGGGCTACCGCGTGATGCTGCGGCCGGAGAAGCTCGGGCTCGGCGTCACCGCGTTCACGAGCCTGAAGCTCAAGCACCACGGCGATTCGATCATCGAGCAGTTCCAGCAGCAGATCGACGTGCTGCCCGAGGTGCTCGAATGCCACGCGGTGGTTGGCGACGCGGACTACCTGCTGCGGATCGTCGCGCCCGACCTGAACGCGCTGTCGCAGTTCGTGATGAAGAAGCTGATGCGCGTGCCGGGCGTCGACAGCGTGCGCTCGAACATCGTGCTGACGACCTTCAAGCGCAACGGGCCGCTGCCGCTCGCGCATCTGGAGCCGGGCGCGGCGTGACGGCGGCTCGCAACGAGCCGCCGCGTTGCCCGGGCATGCTCAGGCAGCCGTTTCCGGCGCGTCGGCGTTCAGCAGGTCGACATACGCGACCGCGACAAGGTCGTCGTGCGGCACGCCGAGCTTCGCGAACATCTCGTGCGCTTCGGCTTCGCCGGCTGCTTCTTCCTCGTCCGGCGCGAGCACGACTTCCAGCTCGATGAAGTCGCCGAGGCCGTCCACGCGGTCGAGGTGAATGCGCGTGCGGCCCACGAGGTACACGTGCCGCTCCTTCGTGACGATGCCGCGCGTCGTCAGCGCGGTCGCGAGCAGTGCGTGCATCGCGTCCGGGTTCGTCACGGGGCTGCGCGTGTAGTACGACGCCTTCGGGCCGTCGCGGTCGTCGCGCTGGTAGAAGATCAGCTCGGCCGGCGTGCCGTCCTCGAAGCGGCGCAGCTTCAGCCGGCCGCGCGGCACGTCGTAGAAGAAATCCTGCTGGCGGTAGAAGAGCGGCGCGTCGGTGGCGAGCGCCGCCGCGCGTTCGCGCAGACGGTCGAATTCGCGGGCGCGGGCTTTGATCTCGATGTTACGGGCCATGCGGGTCTCCTTCGGGAGGCAAGGGTCTGACGAGGGCGAACGCACAATCTAGCAAAAACCACGCGACGGCGGCGTGACGACGTGATGCCGACCCTGCCGGCGCACGCGAGGCCTCCGTCATCAGCATCGCTCATGTCGTCCACTGCGCTTCGATCAGCCGCAGCGCGGCCGCGATCGCCGGCTCGTCGCGCCGCGCGGCGAGCGTCACGAACGTCAGCTCGGTCGGCACCGTCACGTGCTCGACGATCGTCAGCGCGTGCGCATGCGCTTCGGCCAGCGCGGTCGCGTCGCGCGCGAGCGTGAGCCCGATCCCCGATTTGACGAGATCCAGCATCGACTGCTCCTGGTCGACCTCGGCGACCTTCGCCGGCTGCGCGCCAGCTTGCGCGAACCGGCGCGACAGCAGCCGGTGATGCGCAGACTGCGGCGGCGTCCAGATCCACGGCAGCGCGGCGAGCGCGCGCCAGTCCTGCGCGCGCTGCACGCGCTCCTTCCAGCCGGCCGGCGCGAGCACCCGGTACTGGAAATGCGTGAGCGTGACGGTGTGAAACAGCGCACCGTCGCGCGGCTCGTCCTCGCCAGGCTGGCCGATGTAGTAGCCGACGTCGAGCGCCTGCGCGCGCACCTGCTCGAGCACCCAGCCCGACATCCCGTGCCGCAGCGCCGTCTCGATCTGCGGATGGGTCTCGACGAGCGCGCGCAGGAAGCCGCCGAGCCGCAGGAATTGCGGGTCGAGGATCGTGCCGATCCGCAGCCGCCCGCGCACCTCGTGCCGCAGCGCGGCGGCCGCGCGCTGCACGTCGGCCGCCGCGGCGAGCGCGCGTTCCGCGTGCGGCAACAGCGTCTGGCCGTCGCGCGTGAGCGCGAGCCCGCGTGACGTGCGCGTGAACAGCACGACGCCGAGCGCAGCCTGCAGATGCTTGATCTGCAGGCTGACGGCCGGCTGCGTGACGTGCAGCTGCTCGGCGGCGCGCGTCAGGTTCCCTTCGCGCGCGACCGTGGCGAAGGCTCGGAGCAGGGTGAGGTCCATCGTCGTGATCGTTCCTGATATAAGCGTTGCTTATAACGCATTTGAGCATAACTCATTGGATTGGTGGCGCGTATGGGGGGTACGCTTCATCGGTCACGTGTCGGGCGGCAACGGCAGCCGCCGCCCGAAGCGCTATGCTGGAATTGGCCGCGGCGCGCTTGCGCGCGGCACACAACAAACGAGGGGACAGGCCGTGAACACTGAACGGACGCTCGAGGGCGAATTCGATTACGTGATCGTTGGCGCGGGCACCGCGGGCTGCGTGCTCGCGAACCGTCTGACCGAAGATCCGGACATCCGCGTGCTGCTGCTCGAAGCCGGCGGCAAGGACGACTATCACTGGATCCACATCCCGGTCGGCTATCTGTATTGCATCGGCAACCCGCGCACCGACTGGCTCTACAAGACGCAGCCGGAAGCGAGGCTGAACGGCCGCGCACTGGCGTACCCGCGCGGCCGCGTGCTCGGCGGCTCGTCGTCGATCAACGGGATGATCTACATGCGCGGCCAGCGCGACGACTACGACGGCTGGGCGCGCGAGACCGGCGACGCGGGCTGGTCGTGGGACAGTGTGCTGCCGATCTTCAAGCGCAGCGAGGATCATCATGCGGGCGCGAGCGACGCGCACGGCGCGGGCGGCTACTGGCGCGTCGAGAAGCAGCGGCTGCGCTGGGAGATACTCGAATCGTTCGCGCAGGCCGCGCAGCAGACCGGCATTCCGGCAACCGACGATTTCAACCGCGGCGACAACGCCGGCGTCGGCTACTTCGAGGTGAACCAGAAGCGCGGCGTGCGCTGGAATGCGTCGAAGGCATTCCTGCGTCCGGCGATGTCGCGGCCGAACCTGACCGTGATCACCGGTGCGCACGCGCAGCGCGTGATCTTCGACGGCCGGCGCGCGGTCGGCGTCGAATATCGCGGCGGCGGCACCGATTTCGTCGCACGCGCGCGCGCCGAGGTGCTGCTGACGTCCGGCGCGGTCAATTCGCCGCAGCTGCTGGAGTTGTCCGGGATCGGCGACGGCGCCCGGCTGCAGGCACTCGGCATCGGCGTCGTGCAGGACTTGCGCGGCGTCGGCGAAAACCTGCAGGATCACCTTCAGCTCAGGATGGCGTTTCGCGTCGACGGCGTGCGTACGCTCAACACGCTGGCCGCGCACTGGTGGGGCAAGCTCGCGATCGGCGTCGAATATGCGCTGCTGCAGCGCGGGCCGATGTCGATGGCGCCGTCGCAGCTCGGCGCGTTCGCGAAATCCGATCCGGACGATCCGGCGCTCACGCGCGCCGACCTCGAATATCACGTGCAGCCGCTGTCGCTCGAGCGCTTCGGCGAGCCGCTGCACAGCTTCAACGCGTTCACCGCGTCGGTCTGCCATCTGCGGCCGACGTCGCGCGGCAGCATCCACATCGCGAGCGCCGATCCGGGCGCCGCGCCCGCGATCGCGCCGAACTATCTGTCGACCGACTACGATCGTCACGTGGCCGCGAACGCGCTACGGCTGACGCGGCGGATCGCGTCCGCGCCGGCGCTCGCGCGCTACCGCCCCGAGGAGATCCTGCCGGGCCCGCGCTACCAGAGCGAGGCGGAGCTGATCGACGCGGCGGGCGCGGTCGGCACGACGATCTTCCACCCGGTCGGCACTTGCCGGATGGGCCGCGCGGACGACGAGCGCGCGGTGGTCGACAGCCGGCTGCGCGTGCGCGGCGTCGCCGGGCTGCGGGTCGTCGATGCGTCGGTGATGCCGTTCATCACGTCGGGGAACACCAATTCGCCGACGCTGATGATCGCGGAACGCGCGAGCGACATGATCCGCGCCGATCGCCGTGCGGCGCGCGACGCGACGCAGGTGCGCAGCGATGCGACCGTGTCCGCCGCGTGACATCCGCGACAGTGTGCCGACAGGCGGGCGCAAGCTAATTCGATATGCGTATCAACATGGCGGCCCGCCGATTATTTCGGTTTAAAAAATATTGGGAGAGATACGCCGCGCAATAGCGTGTCGGAAACATGCGTGATTCTTGTTGCGTAATCGCGCGCAAATGGAATGCGAACGCCGCTGCCGCGCGCCGCGCAGCGGCGTGGCTGCACGCGCACGCGCAATGCGAACGGCACGTATCGCGAAAAAAAACATTCCGTAAAACGGCGTTCCGATCCGTTCGATATAGCGGCCAGCCCTATAAGTGCAAATCCCGATGATTGCACTGCACCAACGGCGCGACAATGTTCCGCAGTGTGCATGTGCGCCGGCGCGGGAGACCACCCTCCGGGCGTGACACAAAACTCGGGGGCAGCCTTACACATCCGCTGACATGTTCGCGGCCGCTTGCGCGACTCCTCCCAGTGCTTCGCCTGACTTCGTACGGAAGGGAACATGATTCTCGGCGACACGATTCTCGAAACACGCGGACTGACGAAGGAATTCAAGGGCTTCACCGCCGTGAACGGCGTCAACCTGCGTGTGCGGCGCGGCTCGATCCATGCATTGATCGGACCGAACGGCGCGGGCAAGACGACCTGCTTCAACCTGCTGACCAAATTCCTGACGCCGACGGCGGGCCAGATCGTCTTCAACGGCATCGACATCACGCACGAGCGGCCCGCGCAGGTCGCGCGGCGCGGCATCATCCGTTCGTTCCAGATCTCCGCAGTGTTTCCGCACCTGAGTGCGTTGCAGAACGTGCGCCTCGGCCTGCAGCGCGCACTCGGCACCGAATTCCATTTCTGGCGCAGCGAGCGCTCGCTGAAGGCACTCGACGACCGTGCGATGGACCTGCTCACGCAGGTCGGCCTCACCGATTTCGCGCACGTGCCGACCGTCGAGCTCGCATACGGGCGCAAGCGTGCGCTCGAGATTGCGACGACGCTCGCAATGGAGCCCGAACTGATGCTGCTCGACGAGCCCACGCAAGGAATGGGCCACGAGGATGTCGATCGCGTGACGGCGCTGATCAAGAAGGTCGCGAGCGGCCGCACGATCCTGATGGTCGAACACAACATGAACGTGATTGCCGGCATCTCGGACACGATCACCGTCCTGCAGCGCGGCGAGGTGCTCGCCGAGGGCTCGTACGCGGAGGTGTCGAAGAACCCGCTCGTCGTGGAGGCATACATGGGCAGTGCCGACGCGGCGCTCGCGGGGGCGCACGCATGAAGCGCAGCGAACGGGAGGAACGCGAATTGAGCGGCGTCGAAAGCGGCACGCCTGCGCTGGAGATCTCGGGCCTCGAAGCCTGGTACGGGGAATCCCACATATTGCATGGCGTCGACCTGACCGTGCACCGCGGCGAGGTCGTCACGCTGCTCGGCCGCAACGGCGCGGGCCGCACGACGACGCTGCGCGCGATCATGGGCCTGACCGGCCGGCGCAACGGCTCGATCAAGGTCGCGGGCAACGAGACGATCGGCCTGTCGACGCACCGGATCGCGCATTTCGGCGTCGGGTATTGCCCGGAGGAGCGCGGGATCTTCTCGAGCCTGTCGTGCGAGGAGAACCTGATGCTGCCGCCGCTGATCGGGCCGCGCGAGCACGCGATGTCGCTCGACGACATCTACGCGATGTTTCCGAACCTCGCGACGCGGCGACAAAGCCAGGGCACGCGGCTGTCGGGCGGCGAGCAGCAGATGCTCGCGGTCGCGCGGATCCTGCGCACCGGCGCGAACCTGCTGCTGCTCGACGAGATCTCCGAGGGCCTCGCGCCCGTGATCGTGCAGACCCTCGCGAAGATGATCCTGACGCTGAAGGCGCGCGGCTACACGATCGTGATGGTCGAACAGAATTTCCGCTTCGCCGCGCCGCTTGCCGACCGTTTCTACGTGATGGAGCATGGCCGGATCGTCGAGCATTTCGGCGCGGCCGAGCTCGAAAGCAAGATGCCGGTCCTGCACGACCTGCTCGGCGTGTGACGCCACCTCCGGCCGCTAGCCGTGGCGGCCCTCGAATAACCACAACGCATCAGAAGAACAGGAGACGTCAATGAAAATGAAGACCCTCGCGCGCGCCTGTCTCGGGCTCGCGGCCGCCGCGTTCACCGCCGGCGCCGCGCAGGCCGCGGACACCGTGAAGATCGGTTTCATCACCGACATGTCGGGGCTTTACGCGGACATCGACGGGCAGGGTGGCCTCGAGGCGATCCGCATGGCGGTGGCCGACTTCGGCGGCAAGGTGCTCGGCAAGCCGATCGAGGTCGTGTACGCGGATCACCAGAACAAGGCGGACATCGCGGCGTCGAAGGCGCGCGAGTGGATGGATCGCGGCGGGCTCGACCTGCTCGTCGGCGGCACGAACTCGGGGACCGCGCTGGCGATGAACCAGGTCGCCGCGGAGAAGAAGAAGGTCTACATCAACATCGGCGCGGGCGCGGACACGCTGACGAACGAGCAGTGCACGCCGTACACGGTGCACTACGCGTACGACACGATGGCGCTCGCGAAGGGCACGGGCTCGGCGGTGGTGAAGCAGGGCGGCAAGTCGTGGTTCTTCCTGACTGCCGACTATGCGTTCGGCAAGGCGCTCGAGAAGAACACGTCGGACGTCGTGAAGGCGAACGGCGGCCAGGTGCTCGGCGCGGTGCGGCACCCGCTGTCCGCGTCGGACTTCTCGTCGTTCCTGCTGCAGGCGCAATCGTCGAAGGCGCAGATCCTCGGCCTGGCGAACGCGGGCGGCGACACGATCAATGCGATCAAGGCCGCGAAGGAATTCGGCATCACGAAGACGATGAAGCTCGCCGCGCTGCTGATGTTCATCGACGACGTGCACAGCCTCGGCCTCGAGACGACGCAGGGCCTCGTGCTGACCGACAGCTGGTACTGGAACCGCGATCCGGTGTCGCGCCAGTGGGCGCAGCGCTACTTCGGCAAGATGAAGAAGATGCCGTCGAGCCTGCAGGCCGCCGACTATTCGTCGGTGACGACCTACCTGAAGGCGGTGCAGGCGGCCGGCACGACCGACTCCGACAAGGTGATGGCCGAGCTGAAGAAGCTGAAGATCAACGACTTCTACGCGAAGGGCTATATCCGCACCGACGGCAGCATGATCCACGACATGTATCTGATGGAGGTGAAGAAGCCGTCCGAATCGAAGGAGCCTTGGGATTACTACAAGGTGCTCGCGACGATTCCGGGCGAACAGGCATTCACGACGAAGCAGGAAACGCGCTGCGCGCTGTGGAAGTAAGCGGGCTGTCGCGGCGCGCAGCGTGATGCGCGTCGCGGCGGCGGGCAGGCAGGGCGGGGCGGCCGCAGCCCCCGCCGTTGCCTCATGTGCGTGCGTTTGCGCGTGCGCTACACTCTGGTTGCGTGCGCAACGAACCTCACTGTGACGGCAGAATCGATGGAAATCTTTGGCATTCCGTTGCCGGCGATGCTGAGCCAGCTGTTGCTCGGGCTCGTCAACGGCTCGTTCTACGCGATCCTGAGCCTCGGGCTCGCGGTGATCTTCGGGCTGCTCAACGTGATCAACTTCGCGCACGGCGCGCTGTTCATGCTCGGCGCGATGCTCGCGTGGATGGGGCTGTCGTATTTCGGGCTGCCGTACTGGGCGATGCTCGTGCTCGCACCGCTCGTCGTCGGCGTGTTCGGGATCGTCATCGAGCGCTCGATGCTGCGCTGGCTGTACAAGCTCGACCACCTGTACGGGCTGCTGCTGACGTTCGGCCTCACGCTCGTCGTCGAGGGCGTGTTCCGCTCGGTCTACGGCTCGTCGGGCCAGCCGTACGACGTGCCGTCGCAGCTCGCCGGTGCGACCAATCTCGGCTTCATGTTCCTGCCGAACTATCGCGCGTGGGTGGTCGTCGCGTCGCTCGCGGTGTGCCTCGCGACATGGTTCGTGATCGAGAAGACCCGCCTCGGCGCGTACCTGCGCGCGGGCACCGAGAATCCGAAGCTCGTCGAGGCGTTCGGCGTGAACGTGCCGATGATGATCACGCTCACCTACGGCTTCGGCGTTGCGCTTGCCGCGTTCGCGGGCGTGCTGGCCGCGCCGGTGATCCAGGTGTCGCCGCTGATGGGCCAGCCGATGATCATCACCGTGTTCGCGGTGGTCGTGATCGGCGGGATGGGCTCGATCCTCGGCTCGATCCTGACGGGCCTGATGCTCGGCGTGATCGAGGGCTTTACGCGGGTGTTCTATCCGGAGGCGTCGGCGACGGTCGTGTTCGTGATCATGGCGATCGTGCTGCTGATCCGTCCGGCAGGCCTCTTCGGCAAGGAAAAATGATGCAGAGAAAAGTGCTCTACGGCGTGCTGCTGGCCGCGCTGCTGGCCGCGCCGTTCATCGGTGCGTATCCGGTGTTCGTGATGAAGGTGCTCACGTTCGCGCTGTTCGCCGCCGCGTTCAACCTGCTGATCGGCTATACGGGGCTGCTGTCGTTCGGCCACGCGATGTTCCTCGCGACGGCCGGCTACCTGACCGGCTATTCGATGCAGACGCTCGGCGCGACGCCCGAGCTCGGCGTGCTCGCGGGCACCGCCGCGGCGACGCTGCTCGGGCTCGTCGTCGGCCTGTTCGCGATCCGTCGGCAGGGTATCTACTTCGCGATGATCACGCTCGCGTTCGCGCAGATGGTGTACTTCATCTACCTGCAGGCACCGTTCACGCACGGCGAGGACGGCCTGCAGGGCGTGCCGCGCGGCCGGCTGTTCGGCGTGCTCGACCTGTCGTCGGACCTCGCGCTCTACTACGTCGTGCTCGCGGTGATCGTCGCCGCGTGCGCGTTCATCGTGCGGGTCGTTCATTCGCCGTTCGGGCAGGTGCTTGTCGCGATCAAGGAGAACGAGGCGCGGGCGATTTCGCTCGGCTACGATACGGACCGCTTCAAGCTGCTCGCGTTCGTGCTGTCGGCCGGCCTCGCGGGGCTCGCCGGCGCGCTGAAGGTGCTCGTGCTCGGCTTCGAGACGCTCTCCGACGCGTACTGGACGATGTCGGGCCTCGTCGTGCTGATGACGCTCGTCGGCGGGATGGGCACGCTGTTCGGCCCGCTGGTCGGCGCGGCGCTGATCGTCGCGCTCGAGGACAGGCTCGGCGACATCGGCGAATGGCTCGCGTCGCTGACGGGCATCGGCTGGTTTCACTCGCTCGGCGAGTCCGCGACGATCGTCACCGGGCTGATCTTCATCGCGTGCGTGCTCGCGTTCCGGCGCGGGATCGTCGGCGAAATGATCGCGCGATACAAGCCGCTCCGGGCCTGACGGGTCGTTTTGCGTCGGGTATTCGCAAGCGTTCGGGATGTGGGCAGGCAGTGGTCGCGCGTTGATGCGAAGCACCATCGAACGATGGTTGCGCATGCATCGACGTGCTCGCCGGCCGGCGTGGCGTGGCCAGCCGCTGCCCCATTTTCGTGCGGCGATGCACCATAGGGGTAAATGCTAAGTTGCCGCAGTATGAAAGCTCCTTTAATCTTCGTCTCAGTTCTGATGCACCGCGAAACGATTTTGCAGGTGGAGAACGAGGAGACAATCGAGGCACAAAGTGCCCGAACCCAAAGCGCTGTTGGACGGAATCCAACAGCGCTTTTTCATTTGTGTGCGCGTTTTCCTGGCGATGGTGCATCGGCGGGGCGCGCGTTCCGTCATGCAGTCGCTGTCCGGCGCACTGTCTCTCCGTTCCCTCGTTTCACGATCACGTCACGACGCGAACCCGCGTGCATGCTTCGGGCTTACCCGGTTGGCGCACCCGGAACGCGTCCGTTACACTCGCCTTTCACCGACTGAGCGGTCGGGAATACGGTCGGCAGTTCTCCTACAAGCAGAATGCAGAAGAAGGAGTGCGGTTGGATGAGAAGCGCAGCGCGACGGATCGGAGTCAACGTGGCGGCCAAGGCCGCAGAGGCGGTGCCACACGTGCACGTGCGGGCCGGCATGCGGAGATCCGCTGCGGTTGCGGCTGCACCGGCCCCCATGACCGGCGCGCACGTCCTTGCGTGGGCGCGGAAGGCGCATGACGCGATTCTCGTCGATCCAGCGTGTGCCCGACACGCATGAGCGCCCCGTATTCCATTGCACGACCTGCCGACCATGCTCTTCATGCATGCATCACGCCGCGGCCCCGCAGCCCGGCGGCTTGCCATTGCTTCGGCCCTTTCCTGATGGCGATCCCGACTCCTTCATCCTGGCGACACGGCGGCCGCAGATCGTTGCGTACGCCCGTTTCGTGCGCAACGACCTGCGATCGGCGTTGGAGTGGCCTTTGATGGGCCTGCACGGTGCCGTCGCGCGCCGTACTGCGCCGCGAGCGGTGCGGTGCCGGCTGGAGGGCGTTTCACGGGAAAACGAGCGTAGGCGTGGTCATGCGGGATAGTTAAATTATTAACTTGTTTGAGAGTCGGGCGCCGCCCGCGCGCCCCGAGGATTTTTCGAGCAGCGTTTGGAGACACGTAATGAAAATGAATCGATGGATGGAGGCCGTGCTCGCCGCAGGCCTCGTGTGCGCGGCGGCGACGGCGTCGGCGCAGGTGAAGATCGGCGTGACGCTGTCGGCGACCGGGCCGGCCGCGTCGCTCGGCATCCCGGAAAAGAACACGATCGCGCTGCTGCCGAAGGAAATCGCCGGCAAGAGCGTGCAGTACATCGTGCTCGACGATGCGTCAGACACGAGCCGCGCGGTGCAGAACGTGCGCAAGCTGATCGACGAGGACCACGTCGACGCGATCATTGGTTCGTCGGTCACGCCGAACTCGCTCGCGATGCTCGATCCGGTGTCGCAGGGCAAGACGCCGGCGATTTCGCTCGCGGCGAGCGCGCAGATCATCACGCCGATGGACGCGAAGCGCGCGTGGATGTTCAAGGTGCCGCAGAACGACCAGCTGATGGCCGATGCGATCGCCGGCTACATGGCGAAGCACGGCGTGAAGAGCGTCGGCTTCATCGGCTTCGCCGACGCATACGGCGACAGCTGGTACAACACGTTCAACGCGGCGGCCGCCCGGAACGGGATCAAGATCCTGTCGAACGAGCGCTATAACCGCACGGATGCGTCGGTGATGGGGCAGGTGCTGAAGCTGATCGGCTCGAACCCCGACGCGGTGCTGATCGCCGGCTCGGGCACGCCGGCAGCATTGCCGGCGAAGACGCTGAAGGAGCGCGGCTACAAGGGCAAGGTGTACCAGACGCACGGCGTCGCGAACAACGACTTCCTGCGCGTGTGCGGCAAGGATTGCGACGGCGAGATCCTGCCGGCGGGCCCCGTGCTCGTGACCGACCAGCTGCCGGATTCGAATCCGGTGAAGAAGCCGTCGCAGGCATACAAGGCGGCTTACGAGAAGGCGTACGGCGCGGGTTCGGTGTCGACGTTCGGCGGCCATGCGTGGGATGCCGGCATGCTGCTGCAGCGGGCGATTCCGGACGCGCTGAAGAAGGGCCAGCCGGGCACCGAGGCGTTCCGCGAAGCGTTGCGCACGTCGCTCGAGAGCGTGAAGGATCTGCCCGTATCGCACGGCGTGATCAACACGACGCCGACCGATCACAACGGCTTCGATACGCGCGCGCGCGTGATGGTGCAGATCGTCGACGGCAAGTGGAAGCTGCAGGCCGAGTGAGTTCCACGTGAACAGGGCAGGCGCGCGCGTCGTGAAGGATGCTGCGCGCCGGCCGGCGATCGCCGTTTTTCCCGCAGCCTTCTCGATACACGAAACGTATGGATCTCTCGATTGCGGCGATCCTCGCGCAAGACGGCATCACGACCGGCGCCATTTATGCATTGTTGTCGCTGGCGCTCGTGCTGGTGTTTTCCGTCACGCGGGTGATCTTCATTCCCCAGGGCGAGTTCGTCGCCTACGGTGCGCTGACGCTGGCCGCGTTGCAGGCGCAGAAATTCCCCGCCACCTGTTGGCTGCTGTTCGTGATGGGCATCGCGTGCTTCGTGCTTGAAGTCGGCGGCCTGGTCCGGCATCGCGAACGACGTCACGCGCTCGGGCGCACGCTGACGACGCTTGGCAGCCGCTACGTGCTGATGCCGCTCGCGGTGTTCGCGGTCACGCGCAGCGTTGCCGCGCAGCCGCTGCCGATGCTTGCGCAGATCGCGCTGACGCTCGCGATCGTCGTGCCGATGGGGCCGTTCGTCTACCGGCTCGTCTACCAGCCGGTGGCCGAGGCGACGACACTGCTGCTGCTGATCGTGTCGGTCGCCGTCCATTTCGCGATGGTGGGCCTCGGGCTCGTGATGTTTGGCGCCGAAGGTTCGCGCACGAATGCGTTCGCGGATGCGTCGCTGTCGGTCGGCGGCTTGACGATCTCGCTGCAGAGCATCCTGGTGGTCGTCACGGCGCTCGTGATGATCGCGGCGCTGTACCTGTACTTCGGCCGTACGATCGCCGGCAAGGCGCTGCGCGCGACGTCGGTGAACCGGCTCGGTGCACGGCTCGTCGGCATCGGCACGACGGAAGCGGGGCGCCTTGCGTTCACGCTCGCGGCGGGGCTCGGCGTGCTGTCCGGCATCCTAGTCGGGCCGCTGGCGACGATCTACTACGACTCGGGCTTCCTGATCGGCCTGAAGGGCTTCGTCGGCGCGATCATCGGCGGGCTCGTCAGCTATCCGCTCGCGGCGGCGGGCTCGCTGCTCGTCGGCGTGCTCGAATCCTATTCGTCGTTCTGGGCGAGTGCATACAAGGAAGTGATCGTGTTCACGCTGATCATTCCGGTGCTGCTGTGGCGCAGCTTCGCGACGCCGCACGCGGAAGAGGACGAGGAGTGACGCGATGAAGACGATGGTGCGCAACAAGACGTTCTGGGTGTTTCTCGTGGTGCTGTTCGCGCTGCCGGTGCTGCCTGGCGTGCTGCGGGTGCCCGAATACTGGATCACGCTGCTGAACTACATCGGCCTCGATGCAATCGTCGCGATCGGGCTCGTGCTGTTGACGGGCGTCGGCGGGATGACGAGCTTCGGACAGGCCGCGTTCGTCGGGATCGGCGCGTATGCGACCGCCTACCTGACGACAGCCTATGGCGTGTCGCCATGGCTCGCGCTGATCGCGGGCGTCGTGCTGACGGCGCTCGTCGCGCTCGTGCTGGGCGCGGTGACGATGCGGCTGTCCGGACACTTCCTGCCGCTCGGGACGATCGCGTGGGGTCTCGCGCTGTTCTACCTGTTCGGCAATCTCGAGCTGCTCGGCAAGTACGACGGGATCAATGGCATCGCCGCACTAAACCTGTTCGGCATCGTGCTCGACAGCGGGCGCAGCCTGTATTTCCTGATCTGGGCGGTGGTGCTGGCGGCGATCGTGTCCGTGCAGAACCTGCTGAACAGCCGGCCGGGCCGCGCGATCCGCGCGCTGCGCGGCGGCGGCGTGATGGCCGAGGCGATGGGCGTGAATACCGCGTGGATGCGGGTCGTGATCTTCGTCTATGCGGCGGTGCTCGCGGCGATTTCGGGCTTCCTGTACGCACACCTGCAGCGTGCGGTGAATCCGACGCCGTTCGGCCTGAACCACGGGATCGAATTCCTGTTCATGGCGGTGGTTGGCGGCGTCGCGCACGTGTGGGGCGCGGTGCTCGGGGCGGCGATCCTCACCGTGCTGCAGGATTACCTGCAGACGCTGCTGCCGAAGCTGCTCGGCGCGGAAGGCAACTTCGAGATCATCGTGTTCGGCGTCGTGATGGTGCTGCTGCTGCAGTACGCGCGACAGGGCGTATGGCCGTTCGTCGCGAGGCTGTTTCCACGTGGACCGCGCGCGCATGCGCCGCACGACGCCGATCCTTTGCCGCAGCGCACCAAGCCGGCAACCGGCGAAGCGCTGCTCGTCGTCGACAATGCGCGCAAGCAGTTCGGCGGGCTCGTGGCCGTCAACGACGTGAGCTTCGAGGTCAACGCAGGGCAGATCATCGGCCTGATCGGGCCGAACGGCGCCGGCAAATCGACCACGTTCAACCTCGTGACGGGCGTGCTGCAGCCGACGGGTGGCGCGATCACGTTCCGTGGCGAGCGGATCGACGGCCTGACGTCGCGCGAGATCGTGCGGCGCGGGATCGGCCGCACGTTCCAGCACGTGAAGCTGCTGCCGGGCATGACCGTGCTGGAAAACGTCGCGCTCGGCGCGCATCTGCGCGGTACGACGGGCGTCTGGCGCAGCATCGCGAGGCTCAACGCACACGAGGAGGCGCAATTGCTGGCCGAGGCGGCCCGCCAGATCCGCCGCGTCGGCCTCGAGAACCACATGTACGACGAAGCGGGGAGCCTTGCGCTCGGCCAGCAGCGGATCCTCGAGATTGCTCGCGCGCTGTGCTGCGACCCGACGCTGCTGCTGCTCGACGAACCGGCCGCTGGCCTGCGCTACAAGGAGAAGCAGCAGCTGGCGGACTTGCTGCGACGGCTGAAGGCGGAAGGGATGAGCGTGCTGCTCGTCGAACACGACATGGATTTCGTGATGAATCTCACGGATCGGCTGGTGGTGATGGAGTTTGGTACACGGATCGCGGAAGGGCTGCCGCAGGACGTGCAGCAGGATCCGGCGGTGCTCGAAGCGTATCTGGGCGGGGTGGAGTGATGACGGACACGACGATGCCGATTCTCGATGTGCGCGGGCTGGCGGTCCGGTACGGCAAGGTGGAGGCGCTGCACGGTGCGGCGATCAAGGTTGGCGCGGGCCAGATCGTCAGCGTGATCGGGCCCAATGGGGCCGGCAAATCGACGCTGCTGAACGCGATCATGGGCGCGCTGCCGGTGACGGGGCACGCGTCGGGCGCGATCGTGTATCGCGGCGCGGACGTCAGCGTGCTGCCGATCGAGCAGCGCGTCGCGCGCGGCATGTGCCTCGTGCCGGAAAAGCGTGAGCTGTTCAGCACGATGTCGGTGGAGGACAACCTCGTGCTTGGCGCTTATCGGCGCAAACAGGCCGGCGAAGCGAATTTCCTCGACCAGCTCGATCACGTATTCGCGCTGTTTCCGCGGCTGAAGGAGCGGCGCAATCAGGCGGCCGGCACGCTATCGGGCGGCGAGCGGCAGATGCTGGCGGTGGGGCGGGCGCTGATGGGCAAGCCGGACTTGCTGATGCTCGACGAGCCGAGCCTGGGGCTCGCGCCGCTGATCGTGAAGGAGATTTTTCATATCATCAGCGCGCTGCGCGGCACAGGCGTTGCGACGCTGCTGATCGAGCAGAACGCTCGGGCAGCGCTGCAGATCTCCGACTATGGTTATGTGCTCGAGACGGGCGAATTTGCGCTGGACGGGCCGGCGGCAGAGCTTGCGCAGAACCCACAGGTGATTGAGACCTACCTTGGGTTGGTGAAGAAGTCGGCTTGATTGGTTGGGTGGTTGGCGGGAAATGGACGGCGGGCGGACGGCGTGTTTCACGTGAAACGCGCCGTTTTTGTTTGGCGTGGGGGATGCTTGGGGTGGAGTTCTGATGACTCCGACGCGGGGATAAGTGCAGGACGAGCAGCTGGAAACCCTGTGAGATGGGGTTGAGGCGGCGTGCACAGCGCCGTGCCGAGCCTTTGTCTCGATCCAGAGCCGATAGTCGCGGTGTTTCACCGGCCTGTACTCGGGCGCGTCCTTGCACAGCGCAAAGGTTATTCACGACTACGTGCAGGACGCTGGCAAGTTTATGCCGGAAGGGGCGATGGCCAGGCCGCTACAGAGTCCGCAAGTGATTGAGATCCGATCTTGGGACGGTGAGGGCGGCGGCTTACGCGAGGAACCCGGCGGCAAGCGGGGGCATGCTTCACATGAAACGCACTGCGTTTGTTTGGGGTGTGGCGAGGCGGGCGTCGGTGTCCGGATGAGTCGGGCAGGGGATAAGTACCGGATGAGCAGATGGAAACTCTGTGAGATAGGGCCGGCACGGCGCGCACGGCACCATGCCGATCCTTCGTCTTGATTCTGAGCCGATAGTCGCCGTGTTCCACCAACCTGTTCCTACGCGCGTCCGTGCACAGGGCAAAGGGTGTTCACGACTACGCGTTGGAGGCCGGCAGTTTGTGCCGGAAGGGGTGATGGCTGGGCGGGCAGGGAGTCCGCAAGTGATTGAGATTGACCTCGGGATGGCGTGGAAGGTCGCATGAGCGGGTATTCGACGACAAAGGGTGGCATGTTTCACATGAAACACACCGCTTTTGTTTTGGGGCGTGACGATGCGGGCGTCGGTGTCCGGATGAGCTGGGCGAGGGGATAAGTGCCGGACGAACAGCTGGAAACCCTGTGAGATGGGGCCGGAACGGCGCGCAATTGTCTTGCTCTGGGGCCGATAGTCGCCGTGTTCCACCGACCTGTTCCCGGGCACGTCCTTGCGCAGGGCAAAGGGTGTTCACGACTACGTGCTGGAGACTGGCAAGTTTGTGACGGAAGGGTCGGTGGCCGGGCCGTACAGAATCCGCAAGTGATTGAGATCGACCTGGGACGGAGTGGAATACGGCATGAGCGGGTATGAGGCGGCAAGCGGCGGCGTGTTTCACATGAAACACGCCGCTCTTGCTGGGGGCGTAACTATGCGGGTGCCGGTGTTCCGAGGACTCCGGCGATGGGATAAGTGCCGGACGAATAGCTCGAAACCCTGTGAGCAGGGGGCGAGACGGTACGCCCAGCGCCGTGCGGAGCCTTCATCTGGAACCAGAGCCGACGGTCGCGGTGTTCCACCGACCGGTTCCCGGGCACGTCCTTGCGCAGGACAAAGGGTGTTCACGACTACGTGCTGGAGGCGGGCAAGTTTGTGCCGGAAGGGCCGGTGGCCGGGCGGGCAGGGAGTCCGCAAGTGATTGAGATCGACCTTGGGATGGCGTGGAAGGCCGCATGAGCGGGTATTCGACGGCAAAGAGGGCGTGTTTCACATGAAACCCGCCACTATTGTTTGAGGCGTGACGATGCGGGCGCGAGTGTTCCGGTGACTCCGGCAGGGAATAAGTGCCGGACGAACAGTTGGAAACTCTGTGAGATGGGGCCGGAACGGCGCGCAATTGTCTTGCTCTGGGGCCGATAGTCGCCGTGTTCCACCGACCTGTTCCTGGGCGGGTCCTTGCACAGGAAAGAAGGGTGTTCACGACTACGTGCTGGAGGCTGGCAAGTTTGTACCGGAAGGGCTGGTGGCCGGGCGGGCAGGGAGTCCGCAAGTGATAGAGATCGACCTTGGGGTGGCGTGGAAGGCCGCATGAGCGGGTATTCGACGGCAAAGGGCGGCGTGTTTCACATGAAACACGCCGCTTTTGTTTGGTGCGTGACGATGCTGGCGTCGGTGTCCCGATGACGCCGGCGTGGGGATAAGTGCCGAACGAACATCTGGAAACCCTGTGAGAGGGCGGACGGGACGGTGCGCACAAGTGCCGTGGCCGAGTCGTAGCCTTGATCCAGGACCGATAGCCGCTGTGTTCTCCCGATCTGTTCCCCCCGCGTCGGTCTTCGCACAGAGCAAAGGGTGTTCGCGACTGCGTGCTTGAGACTGGCAGTTTGTGCCGGAAGGGCCGGTGGCCGGGCGGGCAGAGAGTCCGCAAGTGATAGAGGTCGACCATGAGATGGCGTGGAAGGCCGCATGAGCGGGTATTTGACGGCAAAGGGGGCGTGTTTCACATGAAACCCGCCACTATTGTTTGAGGCGTGACGATGCGGGCGCGAGTGTTCCGGCGACTCCGGCAGGGGATAAGTGCCGGACGAACAGCTGGAAATTCTGTGAGATTAGGCCGGAGCGGTGCTTACAGCGCCGTGTCGAGCCTTCATCTGGATCCGAAGCCGATAGTCGCCGTGTTCCAACGACCTGTTCTCGGGCACGTCCTTGCACAGGGAAAAGGGCGTTCGCGACTACGTGCTGGAGGCTGGCAAGTTTGTGCCGGAAGGGTCGGCGGCCGGGCTGGTACAGAATCCGCAAGTGTGAGATCGACCTTGGGATGGCGCAGAAGGCGGCGTGGCCGAGGTGTTCGGCGGCAAGCGGGTGGGCATGTTTCACATGAAACACACGGCTTTTGTTTGCGGTGTGACGATGCGGGCGCCGGTATCCCGATGACCTGGGCGAGTGGATAAGTGCTGGAAGAACAGCTGGAAACCCTGTGAGCAGGGGCCGAGACGGCGCGCACAGTACCGTGCCGATCCTTCGTCTTGATCCCGAGCCGATACGTCCGCCGTGTTCCAGCAACCTGTTCCAGGGCAGTTTCTTGCACAGGGCAAAAAGTGTTCCGACACCCACGGATTCACCACCGTAGCCGATCGCGCCGCACAGATTCGCCAGTCAACCGACGGAAAACCGGCGAAATGAACGGACCCTACCATTCGGACGGTCTTCAGGTGAAAAGCGAACCCGCTATAATTCGGCCCATACATTTCTCAGAAAGGTCTGTGCGCTGTCCTGCACGGAGTCCGCCATGCTTTATCCCACAGAATTTGACGTAATCGTCGTCGGCGGCGGTCATGCCGGCACGGAAGCCGCGCTGGCGTCCGCCCGCATGGGCGTGAAGACGCTATTGCTGACGCACAACATCGAAACCCTCGGGCAGATGAGCTGCAATCCGTCGATTGGCGGCATTGGCAAAGGCCATCTGGTCAAGGAAGTCGATGCGTTGGGCGGCGCGATGGCCGCTGCAACGGACGAGGGCGGTATTCAGTTCCGGATCCTCAATTCGTCGAAGGGCCCGGCTGTTCGTGCGACGCGCGCACAGGCCGACCGCATCCTGTACAAGGCAGCGATCCGCCACCGCCTCGAGAATCAGCCCAATCTGTGGCTGTTCCAGCAAGCGGTGGACGACCTGATGGTCGAAGGCGATCGCGTGGTGGGCGCCGTCACCCAGATCGGCATCCGCTTCCGTGCGCGCGCCGTGGTGCTGACCGCCGGCACGTTCCTCGATGGCAAGATCCACGTCGGCCTGAACAACTACACAGGCGGCCGGGCAGGGGATCCGGCTGCCGTGACGTTGTCCTCACGCTTGAAGGAGCTGAAGCTGCCGCAAGGGCGGCTGAAGACCGGAACGCCGCCGCGTATCGACGGCCGCTCGATCGACTTCTCGAAGCTGGAAGAGCAGCCGGGCGATCTCGATCCGATCCCCGTGTTCTCGTTCCTGGGCCGCGCTGAGCAGCATCCGCAGCAGATGCCGTGCTGGATCACGCACACGAACGAGCGCACGCACGACATCATTCGTGGCGGCCTCGATCGCTCACCGATGTATACCGGCGTGATCGAAGGCGTCGGCCCGCGCTACTGTCCGTCGATCGAGGACAAGATTCACCGTTTCGCGTCCAAGGAATCGCACCAGATCTTCCTCGAGCCGGAAGGGCTGACGACCAACGAGTTCTATCCGAACGGGATCTCGACGAGCCTGCCGTTCGACGTGCAGCTCGAGCTCGTGCATTCGATGCGCGGCCTCGAACAGGCGCACATCCTGCGTCCGGGCTATGCGATCGAGTACGACTACTTCGATCCGCGTGCATTGAAGGCGTCGCTGGAAACCAAGGCGATCAACGGGCTATTTTTTGCGGGCCAGATCAACGGGACGACCGGTTACGAAGAGGCGGCCGCACAGGGCTTGTTGGCTGGCGTCAACGCAGGCTTGTACGTGCAGGAAAAGGAAGCGTGGTGCCCGCGTCGCGACCAGGCTTATATCGGCGTGCTGGTCGACGATCTGGTGACGCGCGGTGTCGCCGAGCCGTACCGGATGTTCACGAGCCGCGCCGAGTATCGGTTGAGCCTGCGTGAAGACAACGCGGACATGCGCCTGACCGAAATCGGCCGCGAGTTGGGCCTCGTGGACGACGTGCGTTGGGACGCGTTCTGCCGGAAACGCGACGCTGTTTCACGTGAAACCGAGCGCCTGAAGTCGACGTGGGTCACGCCGAAAACGCTGCCGGCCGACGAGGCAGTGGCATTGCTCGGCAAGGCGATCGATCACGAATATAGCCTCGCCGAGTTGCTGCGCCGTCCGGGTGTCAGCTACGACGGCGTGTGCGGCCTGAAGGGCGGCGAATGCGGTCCGGCGGAGCCGCTGGTCGACGATCCGGTCCTGCTTGCGCAGATCAAGGAGCAGGTCGAGATCGGCATCAAGTATCAGGGCTACATCGAGCGCCAGGCGAGCGAGATCGAGCGCAACGACGCGAACGAGAACACGCGACTGCCCGAAGGCATCGACTATCGCGAAGTGCGCGGGTTGTCATTCGAAGTGAGCCAGAAGCTGAATCAGTTCCGGCCGGAAACGATCGGACAGGCATCGCGCATTTCGGGTGTCACGCCGGCGGCGATTTCGCTGCTGATGGTGCATCTGAAGCGCCGCGGCCTCGGCCGCCGCAACGGTACCGCGGAAGCGGCCGTGGAGCAGGGGGACAGCAATGTCCCGACGCAGCAATGACGGCGCGTCGCGCGCCGGCGGCTAATCGGGACGTATTGGAGAGGATGCTCGCCGACGGCGCAAACACGCTCGGCGTCGCGCTGACTGATGCGCAGCGGAACCAGCTGCTCGACTATGTCGCGCTGCTGGCGAAGTGGAACGCGGTGTACAACCTGACCGCGATCCGTGATCCGCAGCAGATGCTGATTCAGCACATCCTCGATTCGCTGTCGATCGTTCCCCATCTGCGTGACCGGGCGTCGGCGCGCGTGCTCGACGTCGGATCGGGCGGCGGGCTGCCGGGTATCGTGCTCGCGATCGTTCGGCCGGAATGGCAGGTTACGCTGAACGATATCGTCCAGAAGAAATCCGCTTTCCAGACGCAGACCCGGGCCGAGCTGAAGCTCGCGAACCTGTCGGTTGTCACCGGTCGCGTGGAAACGCTGCAGCCTGGTGTCGAAGTGCAGGAAAAATTCGATGTGATCGTATCGCGCGCTTTCGCGGACCTCTCCGACTTCGTTAAACTTGCTCGACATCTGGTTGCGTCGGGCGGGTCGATCTGGGCGATGAAGGGCGTGCACCCTGACGACGAGATTGCACGGTTGCCCGATGGCAGCCACGTGAAGCAGGCCATTCGGCTGGCGGTGCCGATGCTCGATGCCGAACGGCATCTGATCGAAGTCACCGTAGACGAAGCGATTTGACGGCGCGCCAAGTGGCGCGCCGAATGTTTGAAGGTACGAAGGAACACATCAACGATGGCAAAGATCTTCTGCGTTGCGAACCAGAAGGGGGGCGTCGGCAAGACGACGACAACGGTCAATCTCGCCGCAAGCCTGGCAGCGCAGGAGCAACGGGTCCTGCTGATCGATCTCGACCCGCAGGGCAACGCGACGATGGGCAGCGGGATCGACAAGGCCAGTGTCGAATCGACCGTGTACGAGGTGCTGGTCGACGGCGTGTCGGTCGCGGATGCACGGGTGCGGCCCGAATCGGTGACGTACGACGTGCTGCCGGCGAACCGTGAGCTGTCCGGCGCGGAGATCGAGCTGATCGGCATCGAGAACCGCGAGCGCCAGCTGAAGGCGGCGCTCGATCGGGTCGCCGACGACTACGACTTCGTCCTGATCGACTGCCCGCCGACGCTGTCGCTGCTGACGCTGAACGGCCTTTGCGCGGCGCACGGCGTCGTGATTCCGATGCAGTGCGAGTACTTCGCGCTGGAAGGCCTGTCGGATCTCGTCAACACGATCAAGCAGGTGCACGCGAACATGAACCGCGACCTGAAGATCATCGGGTTGCTGCGGGTGATGTTCGATCCGCGCATCACGCTGCAGCAGCAGGTCTCAGATCAACTGAAGGCGCACTTCGGCGACAAGGTGTTCGACGTGGTGATTCCGCGTAACGTCCGGCTGGCCGAAGCGCCGAGCTACGGTCTGCCCGGTGTTGTGTTCGACCGCAGCTCGCGTGGTGCGCAAGCCTATCTCCAGTTCGGTGCCGAGATGATCGAGCGCGTGCGCGCATTCGATGCGTGATCCGGACACGAGCGAAGCAAGGAAGAAAGACATGAACGCGGTGCCAAAGAAGAAAGGATTGGGGCGTGGCCTCGAAGCGCTGCTCGGTGGCAGCGCCGACATCACCGAAGCGGTGAAGATCGAGGGCGCACCGAACACGCTCGCGCTTGCTAAGCTGCAGGCCGGCAAGTATCAGCCGCGGACGCGGATGGACGAGGGCAGCCTGCAGGAACTGGCGGCGAGCATCCGCGCGCAGGGCGTGATGCAGCCGATCCTGGTGCGGCCTATTTCGTCAGACAAATACGAGATCATCGCCGGCGAGCGACGTTTCCGTGCTGCGCGCCTTGCCGGTCTCGACGAAGTGCCGGTGCTGGTGAAGGACGTGTCGGACCTGGCCGCCGCCGCGATGGCGCTGATCGAGAACATCCAGCGCGAAGACCTGAATCCGCTGGAAGAGGCGCACGGCATCCAGCGCCTGATCGACGAATTCCATTTCACGCACGAACAGGCGGCCGAATCGGTCGGCCGTTCGCGCAGCGCGGTATCGAACCTGCTGCGCCTGCTGAATCTCGCGGCGCCGGTGCAGACGATGCTGCTCGCCGGCGATCTCGACATGGGTCATGCGCGTGCGCTGCTCGCGGTCGATGCGGCGACGCAGATCACGCTTGCGCACCAGGTCGTCAACAAGCGGATGTCGGTGCGCGAGACCGAAAAGCTCGTCACGCAGACGACGAAGGAAGTGCCGGCGGTCAAGGCGCGCGCGAAGGACGATGGCGGTCGCGACACGCGCCGTCTCGAAGAAGAGCTGTCCGACCTGCTGGCGTCGACGGTAAAGATCAAGCTCGGCCGCCGCGGACGCGGGCAGGTGTTGATCGATTTCGGCAGCCTCGATGCGCTCGAGGGCATCCTCGCGCGTTTGCGCGGGAACGTAACGGCAGAAGAATAACGAGGCGTTGCCAATGAACAATGCGGACGCACCGGCATTGCGCCGGTGGTTCGGCTGGCTCGCGCAGGAACCTGTGCTGTCCGTGCTGGCCGTCGGTCTCATCCTGCTGGAATGGTTGCGCCCGCAACCGTTCGCAGTGCTGGCGAATCTCGTCGACTGGCAGACGGTCGCGACGCTTGCGGGCCTGCTGATGCTGACGAAGGCGCTCGAGCTTTCCGGGTGCCTGATGTGGCTCGCGCACCGCATCGTGCACCACGTGCATTCCGAGCGTGCGCTTGCGATGCTGCTCGTCGTGTTCGCCGCCGCGCTCGCGATGTGGCTCACCAATGACGTCGCGCTGTTCGTCGTCGTGCCGCTGATGGTTTCGCTGCGCGCGCTGGCACCGCTGCCATTCCGGCGGCTCGTGATCGTCGTGGCGCTGGCCGTCAACGCGGGGTCCGTCGCGACGCCGCTCGGCAATCCGCAGAATCTGTTCCTTTGGCAGTTGAGCGGCATGTCGTTTGGCCGCTTCGTGCTCACGCTCGGCCCGCTTGCGATTGCGCTGATGGCGCTGCTGCTCGCGTTGACTGCCTGCGCGTTTCGCGCGAAGCCGCTCGACCTGTCCGGCGATGTCGTCGCGTTGCCCATGCAGCGCATGCACGCGCTTGTCGCGGCCGTGCTGTTCGCGGGGTTCGTGCTGCTCGCCGACGCACACCATGCGCTGCCCGGCCTGATTGCGGTTGCCGTCGTGCTGCTCGCGGTGCGGCGCGATGCCGTGTTGAAAATCGACTGGCTGCTGTTGTTGATCTTCGTGCTGATGTTCGTCGTGCTGCGCAGCGCGGCCGCGTTGCCGGCGGTGCATGACGCGATCGCGCAGGCGCGTCTCGATTCGCCGCTGCGCGTGTTCGCGGCAGGCGCCGTGTTGTCGCAAGGCATCAGCAACGTGCCGGCCGCGATCCTGTTGTCGGAATTCACGCAAGACTGGCGCGCGCTTGCGTTCGGCGTGTCGGTGGGCGGCTTCGGCGTGGCGATCGGTTCGCTTGCGAACCTGATCGCGGTGCGGCTGGCGAAGGAGCCGCGCATGTGGCTGCCGTTTCATCTCGTGTCGATTCCGTTCGCGATCGCGAGCGCGGTGCTCGGCGCGTGGCTGCTCGCGCACGGTTAACTGCTGCTGCGCAGAGACCTGCGATACAGGCGGGGTTCGTGGCACCATTTCAAGAGTGCGTCCACAGCGACTTGTCTGTGGAGCGATGCGTCCGTTAGCGATCTATCCACGGCGGCGCATCTGTGGTGCCGTGTGCACAGCGCCATATCGGTGGATAACAATTCACAGCGAAGGGGAGGGTGCCGTGGCCAACCCGAAGTGACGCATGCAAGAAATCCACAGCGAGTGATCACGATGAAGCACCCGCCATTCCCCGCATCCGCCACCGCGGCCCCTGCACGAAACCGATTTTCTTCGCGCGCGAAATACCAGTGCAAGAAACTGACCTTACAACTGTCATCGTACGTCGTCGAATCGCGCGTTTTTCACATCATGAGGCGACGTTTTACGCAGGTTTTTGTCGCGTCTAAAGCCTTGAATCACCTGCAACTATCGCTTACAATCGCCCGGATTTGTTAGCTAGGCGCCCCTGAAAGCTTTCGGAAAGCTTGGGGCCGGGTTCAGGATTTTGCGGAAGACTGCGATGGCGGGTCAGGCGCCGAACGAAAGGCACGATGATCAACGCGCGCAACGCACCGCTTCAGCGGCCGGCGAGCGGCGCGAATCATCCGGCGACGACTGGGACGCCGAGCAGCAGGAAGACAATATCGTTCCGCTCACGCGGGCCGAGGCTGAGAAGCTGTTCGGCCCGAACGTGGGTCGGGCCTCGCGCATCACGCCCTCCAAGGTCGTGATCACGCAAGTGGCCTTGTCCCTGGTAGCAACGCTGGCGTGGTGGCTGTTTTCCAAGTCGCCGGGCGCCGCTGCGCTGTCAGCGTTTCTGGGCGGAGCGATCGGCTGGGTGCCAAGTGCGTTGTTCGTGGCACGAATGAAGGCGGGTGGCTCGGCCACCGTGATGAGCTGGGTGGCGGGCGAAGCCCTCAAGCTCGGCGTGACGATCGGGTTGTTTGCCGCGGTGGCGTTTGGCTACCCCGGCGTGCACTGGGTGCCGCTCCTCGTCACGTACCTCGTCGTGCTGAAGACGTACTGGGTCGCGCTGGCCTGGCGGTAAGCAAGAACAAGCAGCGCGTGGTTTCGACACGGAACTGCGCCAGCCTGTTCCCGCAATAACATGTTGCGGAATCGGGCAAAACGATTTTCGACAATTTGGGTGGCATTAACGATATGGCAGCTAGCGAAGGCACGCGCGGTCCGGATCCGTCCGAGTACATTGCGCACCACTTGCAGAATTTCTCCACCTCGCATCAGACGTCGATTTTCGACATTCATGTCTGGAATATCGACACGCTGTTCTGGTCGATCGTGTGTGGCATCGTCACCATCCTCGTGCTGCGACTGGCCGCCCGCAAGGCGACGCCTGGCGTGCCGGGCCGCTTCCAGTGCGCGATCGAGATGCTCGTCGAGATGGTCGAAGACCAGTCGAAGGCGATCGTCCACGGCAATCGTGCCTTCATCGCTCCGCTCGCCCTCACGGTGTTCGTGTGGGTTGCGCTGATGAACTCCCTCGACTTCCTTCCCGTCGACCTGCCGGGCCGCGTGATCGGCCTGCTCGGTCTGTCGGACGTGATTTCCCACCATCGCATCGTCCCGACGGCCGACCTGAACGGCACGCTCGGCATCGCGCTCGGCGTGTTCGTCCTGATGATCTACTACAGCATCAAGATCAAGGGCGCGGGCGGCTTTGTGCATGAGCTGCTGTCGGCCCCGTTCGGCGCCCACCCGCTGCTGTGGATCCCGAACCTCGCGCTCAACATCGTCGAATATCTCGCGAAGACCGTCTCTCTCGGCATGCGGCTGTTCGGCAACATGTACGCGGGTGAGCTGTTGTTCCTGTTGATCGCCCTGCTCGGCAGCATGTGGAGCTTCGGTGGCGACGCAACGTTCCTCGGCTTCATTGGCCACGTGATCGCGGGCAGCGTCTGGGCAATCTTCCACATCCTGATTGTTCTGTTGCAGGCATTCATTTTCATGATGCTGACGCTGGTGTATCTCGGCCAGGCGCACGACAAGCACTAAGCGCGGCGTGCAAACAAGAGTTTCCGTTTTAGTTTTTTAAATCTCAGTTCCAAGTCTTTTCACAAAGGAGTGATCATGCAAGCTTACATCGCCAACATCCAGGGTCTGACCGCCATCGGTATCGGCATCATCATCGGCCTGGGTGCAATCGGCGCCTGTATCGGTATCGCGCTGATGGGTGGTAAGTACATCGAAGCCTGCGCACGTCAGCCGGAACTCATCAACCCGCTGCAAACGAAGATGTTCCTGCTGGCTGGTCTGATCGACGCTGCATTCCTGATCGGCGTGGGTGTTGCAATGCTGTTCGCGTTCGCGAACCCGCTCCTGTCGAAGCTCGTCGCAGGCTAAGGTTCCTCGGAAATATGCGCCCGGCGTAAGCCGGCGCAGGGCGGAACGGAGACTTGGGGCGCTGATCGAATGCAACTCGATGAGCGCCTTACCGTTTCATTTTTCCGGAATAGCAGATAAGGAAACACCGTGAATCTCAACGCAACTCTGTTTGCGCAAATGGTCGTGTTCCTGGTCCTCGCGTGGTTCACGATGAAGTTCGTGTGGCCGCCGTTGATCAACGCCCTCGACGAACGTTCGAAGAAGATCGCCGACGGCCTCGCCGCCGCGGAAAAGGGCAAGGCGGAACTCGACGCAGCGCACAAGCGTGTGGACCAGGAACTCGCGCAGGCCCGCAACGACGGCCAGCAGCGCATCGCCGACGCTGAAAAGCGTGCCCAGGCGGTCGCCGAGGAAATCAAGGCCAATGCCCAGGCTGAAGCCGCCCGCATCGTCGCTCAGGCGAAGGCGGAAGCAGAACAGCAAATCGTGAAGGCGCGCGAAACGCTGCGTGGCGAAGTCGCTACGCTGGCCGTGAAGGGCGCCGAGCAGATCCTGAAGCGCGAAGTCGATCAAACGGCCCACGCCCAACTGCTGAATCAACTGAAAGCCGAGCTCTGATCATGGCCGAACTTGCAACCATCGCCCGCCCTTACGCAGAAGCGCTGTTCCGCGTGGCCGAGGGAGGTGACATCGCCGCCTGGTCCACGCTCGTGCAAGAGCTGGCCCAGGTTGCGCGTCTGCCCGATGTGCTGTCCGTCGCGTCGAGCCCGAAGGTGACCCGCGCGCAAGTGGCCGAGCTGCTGCTTGCCGCGCTGAAGTCGCCGCTCGCGGCCGGTGCCGAAGCGAAGAACTTCGTGCAGATGCTGGTCGACAATCATCGCATCGCGCTGCTGCCGGAAATCGCCACGCAGTTCGAAGAGCTGAAGAACGAGCGTGAAGGCGCCGCCGACGCAACCATCGTCAGCGCGTTCCCGCTGAACGGGACCGATCTCGAAGGTCTCGTGTCCAGCCTCGAGCGCAAGTTCAAGCGCAAGCTGAAGCCGACGGTCGAAGTCGATTCGTCGCTGATCGGCGGCGTGCGCGTGACGGTTGGCGACGAAGTGCTCGACACCTCGGTTCGCGCGCGCCTCGCATCGATGCAGGCTGCGTTGACCGCCTGAGCGCCACGCCGGCACGCAACAGAATTGACTATCAGGAGCGAATAATGCAACTCAATCCCTCTGAGATCAGCGAGCTGATCAAGAGCCGGATCCAGGGCCTTGAAGCGAGCGCAGACGTTCGCAACCAGGGCACCGTGATCTCCGTGACCGACGGTATCGTGCGTATCCACGGCCTGTCGGACGTGATGCAGGGCGAAATGCTCGAGTTCCCGGGCAACACGTTCGGCCTCGCGCTGAACCTCGAGCGCGACTCGGTCGGCGCGGTGATTCTCGGCGAATACGAACACATCTCGGAAGGCGACATCGTCAAGACGACGGGCCGCATTCTCGAAGTCCCGGTGGGTCCGGAACTCGTCGGCCGCGTGGTCGACGCGCTCGGCAACCCGATCGACGGCAAGGGCCCGGTCAACGCGAAGCTGACCGACGCGATCGAAAAGATCGCCCCGGGCGTGATCTGGCGTAAGTCGGTGTCGCAGCCGGTGCAGACGGGCCTCAAGTCGATCGACGCGATGGTGCCGATCGGCCGTGGCCAGCGTGAGCTGATCATCGGCGACCGTCAGTGCGGCAAGACCGCAGTGGCGCTCGACACGATCATCAACCAGAAGGGCAAGGACCTGATCTGTATCTACGTCGCGATCGGCCAGAAGGCTTCGTCGATCATGAACGTGGTGCGCAAGCTCGAAGAAACCGGCGCGATGGAGTACACGATCGTCGTCGCGGCTTCGGCATCGGATTCGGCTGCGATGCAGTACCTCGCACCGTACGCCGGCTGCACGATGGGCGAATACTTCCGCGATCGCGGTCAAGACGCGCTGATCATCTATGACGACTTGACCAAGCAGGCTTGGGCATACCGTCAGATCTCGCTGCTGCTGCGCCGCCCGCCGGGCCGCGAAGCGTACCCGGGCGACGTGTTCTATCTGCACTCGCGTCTGCTCGAGCGTGCGGCTCGCGTGTCGGAAGAGTACGTCGAGAAGTTCACGAACGGCGAAGTGAAGGGCAAGAGCGGCTCGCTGACGGCACTGCCGGTCATCGAAACGCAAGCGGGCGACGTGACCGCGTTCGTTCCGACGAACGTGATCTCGATTACCGACGGCCAGATCTTCCTGGAAACCGACCTGTTCAACGCAGGCATCCGCCCGGCAATCAACGCCGGCGTGTCGGTGTCGCGAGTCGGTGGCGCCGCGCAGACGAAGGTCGTGAAGAAGCTGTCGGGCGGTATCCGTACCGACCTCGCGCAGTATCGTGAACTCGCAGCGTTCGCGCAGTTCGCGTCGGACCTCGACGAAGCGACCCGCAAGCAGCTCGAGCGCGGCCGCCGCGTGACGGAACTGCTGAAGCAGCCGCAGTACCAGCCGCTGCAGGTGTGGGAACTGGCCGTGTCGCTGTACGCCGCGAACAACGGCTACTTCGACGACCTCGACGTGAAGCAAGTGCTGCCGTTCGAGAAGGGCCTGCGCGAATTCCTGAAGACCAGCCACGCTGACCTCATCAAGCGCATCGAAGACACCAAGGATCTCTCGAAGGACGACGAAGGCGCGCTGCGCGCGGCGATCGAATCCTTCAAGAAGTCCGGTGCCTATTGATCCGCGAGTGACACACTGAGGCCGCGCGGGTGCTGACGCGCCCGCGCCGCTTCGGTCAAGGAGCAAGCTATGGCTGGAATGAAGGAAATTCGCGGCAAGATCAAGAGCGTGCAGAACACGCGCAAGATCACGAAGGCGATGGAGATGGTGGCCGCATCGAAGATGCGCCGCGCGCAGGAACGCATGCGCGCTGCCCGCCCGTATGCGGACAAGGTCCGTGCCATCGCATCGCACATGAGCCGCGCGAACCCGGAGTACCGCCACCCGTTCATGGTGGCAAACGAAGGCGCAAAGACGGCCGGCATCATTCTCGTCACGACGGACAAGGGTCTGTGCGGCGGTCTGAACACGAACGTGCTGCGCGCGACGGTGCAGAAGTTCAAGGAGCTGGAAGAGAAGGGCCAGAAGGTCGAAGCCACCGCGATCGGTAGCAAGGGCCTCGGGTTCCTGAACCGCTTCGGCGCGAAGGTGATGTCGCAGGTCGTGCACCTCGGCGACACCCCGCACCTCGACAAGCTGATCGGCGCGGTGAAGACGCAGCTCGATCTGTACTCGGAAGGCAAGCTGTCGGCGGTTTATCTCGCGTACACGCGCTTCGTCAACACGATGAAGCAGGAAGCGGTGATCGAGCAGCTGCTGCCGCTGTCGTCGGAGCACTTCGAGGCGAATGACGGCACGCCGGCCACGTCGTGGGACTACATCTACGAGCCGGACGCGCAGGCTGTCGTCGACGAACTGCTCGTGCGCTACGTCGAGGCGCTGGTGTACCAGGCCGTCGCGGAAAACATGGCGTCGGAGCAATCGGCACGGATGGTCGCGATGAAGGCTGCGTCCGACAACGCGAAGACCGTGATCAGCGAACTGCAACTGGTCTACAACAAGAGCCGTCAGGCCGCGATCACGAAGGAACTGTCGGAGATCGTCGGCGGCGCTGCAGCTGTCTAAGCGCGCGCCCCGATAGCTCGAAACTGCGCCTTTGCGCGAGTAAAGAATCAGGTATTTAAAGGAAAAGCGATGAGTACTGCTGCTTTGGTAGAAGGCAAGATCGTACAGTGCATCGGCGCCGTTATCGACGTGGAATTCCCGCGCGACAGCATGCCGAAGATCTACGACGCGCTCATTCTGGAAGGCTCGGAACTGACGCTCGAAGTCCAGCAGCAGCTGGGCGACGGCGTGGTCCGCACCATCTGTCTGGGTGCCTCCGACGGCCTGCGCCGCGGCCTGACCGTGAAGAACACGGCAAAGCCGATCTCGGTGCCGGTCGGCAAGCCGACCCTCGGCCGGATCATGGACGTGCTCGGCCGTCCGATCGACGAGGCTGGCCCGATCGAAAGCGAAGTGACGCGTTCGATCCACCAGAAGGCGCCGGCGTTCGACGAACTGTCGCCGTCGACCGAACTGCTCGAAACGGGTATCAAGGTTATCGACCTGATCTGCCCGTTCGCAAAGGGCGGCAAGGTTGGTCTGTTCGGCGGTGCAGGTGTGGGCAAGACCGTCAACATGATGGAGCTCATCAACAACATCGCGAAGGAGCACGGCGGTTACTCCGTGTTCGCGGGCGTGGGCGAGCGTACCCGTGAAGGGAACGACTTCTACCACGAAATGAAGGACTCGAACGTTCTCGACAAGGTCGCGCTGGTGTACGGCCAGATGAACGAGCCGCCGGGCAACCGTCTGCGCGTTGCGCTGACCGGCCTGACGATGGCCGAGCACTTCCGTGACGAAGGCCTCGACGTGCTGTTCTTCGTCGACAACATCTACCGTTTCACGCTGGCCGGTACCGAAGTGTCGGCACTGCTCGGCCGTATGCCGTCGGCAGTGGGCTATCAGCCGACGCTGGCTGAAGAAATGGGCAAGCTGCAAGAGCGCATCACGTCGACCAAGAAGGGTTCGATTACGTCGGTTCAGGCCGTGTACGTCCCTGCGGACGACTTGACCGACCCGTCGCCGGCGACCACCTTCGGCCACCTGGACGCAACCGTCGTTCTGTCGCGTGACATCGCATCGCTGGGTATCTACCCGGCGGTCGACCCGCTCGACTCGACGTCGCGCCAGATCGACCCGAACGTGATCGGTGAAGAGCACTACTCGATCACCCGTCGCGTTCAGCAGACGCTGCAGCGCTACAAGGAACTGCGCGACATCATCGCGATTCTGGGTATGGACGAACTGTCGCCGGAAGACAAGCTGTCGGTCGCGCGCGCGCGCAAGATCCAGCGTTTCCTGTCGCAGCCGTTCCACGTCGCAGAAGTGTTCACGGGCTCGCCGGGCAAGTACGTGCCGCTGAAGGAAACGATCCGTGGCTTCAAGATGATCGTCGACGGCGAGTGCGACCACCTGCCGGAACAGGCGTTCTACATGGTCGGCACGATCGACGAAGCCTTCGAAAAGGCCAAGAAGATCCAGTAAAGGTCGGGTGTAACGCAGCGGGCGCCGGCCCGCGGCGTATCGATACGTGTCACGTATCGGTGCGCCGCTTCGGCGCCCACGTAATACGCTCAACCAGGAGTCGATATGGCAACCATCAAAGTAGACGTCGTCAGCGCGGAAGAGCAGATCTTCTCGGGCGAGGCGAAGTTCGTCGCGCTGCCGGGCGAAGCGGGTGAGCTGGGCATCCTGCCGGGCCATACGCCGCTGATCACGCGGATTCGTCCGGGTGCGGTGCGCATCGAGGTCGAGAACGGCAACGACGAATTCGTGTTCGTCGCGGGCGGCATTCTCGAAGTGCAGCCGGGCGCCGTAACGGTGCTCGCCGACACCGCGATCCGCGGCAAGGATCTCGACTCGGCGAAGGCCGAGGAAGCGCGCAAGCGCGCCGAGGAAACGCTGCAGAACGCGAAGTCGGACATCGACCTCGCGAAGGCGCAATCCGAGCTCGCGACCGCGATGGCGCAGCTCGAAGCGATCCAGCGTCTGGCGAAGATCCGCAGCCGGCACTGAGCCGCGCCGCACGCAGCACGCAGCACGCGAAAGAAAGCAGCCTTCGGGCTGCTTTTTTTTCGCGTGCTTGCGTCCGGTCGTACTATTTCGTCCGGTCGAAGTGAATTGATGTCAGAGTGTCGTCAGCGGAGCACGGCATCATCCGCATGATCAGATCATAAGATTCACGGAGACACTCATGGCAGCTGAATCACGCGTAG
The DNA here is from genome assembly GCF_017104785.1 of Burkholderia sp. Ac-20353. Taxonomy (NCBI): domain Bacteria; kingdom Pseudomonadati; phylum Pseudomonadota; class Betaproteobacteria; order Burkholderiales; family Burkholderiaceae; genus Burkholderia; species Burkholderia sp. Ac-20353. The sequence goes on from NZ_JAAGPL010000054.1 coordinate 43,821, forward strand.
GGGCGCTGATAGCGCCCGAAAACGGACTGTCGTACGTGCGCGGCGCGACCGATGTGCCGTTGTCCGAATCGACGATCGGCCAGTTCCTGCGGGACACGGCCGCACGCTTTCCCGATCGTCCGGCCGTGGTGTTCCGCGAGCAGCAGGTGCGCTGGAGCTGGCGCGAATTCGCGGCCGAGGTCGACGTGCTGGCCGCCGGCCTCGCGGCGCTCGGAATCGCCAGCGGCGACCGTGTCGGCATCTGGTCGCCGAACCGCAGCGAATGGCTGCTGACCCAGTTCGCGACCGCGCGGATCGGCGCGGTCCTCGTGAACATCAACCCCGCGTACCGGCTCGCGGAACTCGAATACGCGCTGAACAAGGTCGGCTGCAAGGCCGTGATTGCCGCCGAGCGCTTCAAGTCGTCCGGCTACGTCGAGATGCTGCAGACGATTGCGCCGGAGCTCGCGACCGCGACGCCGGGCGATCTGCACGCCGTGCGTGTGCCGAGCCTGCGCACCGTCGTGTCGATGGGCGACGTTGCGCCCGCCGGGATGTTCCGCTTCGCCGACGTGATGGCGCGCGGCCGCGGCGCAGTCGACACGGCAGCGCTCGATGCGCTCGGCGCGACGCTCGCGCCGATTGATCCGATCAACATCCAGTTCACGAGCGGCACGACCGGCAGCCCGAAGGGCGCGACGCTCTCGCATCGCAACGTCGTCAACAACGCGTGCTCGATCGCGACGGCGATGCGCGTCAGCGAGCAGGACTCGCTGTGCATTCCGGTGCCGCTGTATCACTGCTTCGGGATGGTGCTCGCCGTGCTCGCGTGCGTGTCGAAGGGCACCGCGATGGTGTTCCCCGGCGAGGCGTTCGATCCGGTCGCGACGCTCGCGGCGGTATCCGAAGAACGTTGCACCGCGCTGCACGGCGTGCCGACGATGTTCATCGCGGAGCTCGATCATCCGGACTTCGCGAACTACGACCTGTCGACGCTGCGCACGGGCATCATGGCCGGCTCGCCTTGCCCGATCGAAACGATGAAGCGCGTCGTGTCGCAGATGCATCTGTCGGAGATCACGATCGCGTACGGGATGACGGAGACGAGCCCCGTGTCGTTCCAGAGCTCGACCGACGATCCGCTCGAGAAGCGCACGACGACGGTCGGCCGCATCCAGCCGCACCTCGAGGTGAAGATCGTCGATCCGAGCGGCGGCATCGTGCCGGTCGGATCGACGGGCGAGCTGTGCACGAAGGGCTATTCGGTGATGCGCGGCTATTGGGACGACGAATCGAAAACGCGCGACGTGCTGATCGACGGCTGGATGCACACGGGGGATCTCGCGACGCTCGATGCGGACGGCTACTGCAACATCGTCGGCCGGCTGAAGGACATGCTGATTCGCGGTGGCGAGAACATCTATCCGCGCGAGATCGAGGAATACCTGTTTCGGCATCCGAAGATCCAGAGCGCGCAGGTGTTCGGCGTGCCGGACCCGAAATACGGCGAGGAAGTGTGCGCGTGGATCGTGCTGCGCGCGGGCGAACAGATGACCGAGGACGACGTGCGTGCGTTCTGCCAGGGGCAGATTGCGCACTACAAGATTCCGCGCTATATCCGCTTCGTCGACGAGCTGCCGATGACGGTGACAGGCAAGGTGCAGAAGTTCATCATGCGCCAGCGCATGATCGATGAACTGAAGCTCGGTGAGCAGAAGACGGCTTGACGCGCGACACGTGACGGCCTGCGGGCCGTTACGCTTTCGATGGACGAAAAAAAGCGGGCTTATTAGCCCGCTAAAAACCACACGCTACGGGGTTAGCGCGAGGAGACCAAAGATGGAACGTATTCGGCGGAGCCGAAAACGACTCCAACAAGGATGCCCCTCGGAAGGGCTTCGGTACATGACCGACGGGCTCGCAGCGCTTCGCGTCCGCTCACACTTGGCACACGAGACCGCATCCGTGTTGAAACCGTTGAAGGCCATTGTGGGCGAATTGACGGGCCATCGCGGTAACAAAGTGTTTCAGGTTGTAACGCCCGCCAGATAAGGCTCTCCGGGATTTTTTGCTGTTTTTCGGGATCCTGATCAGGTCATTTTTACCAACATTTCCGCAAGAGTTTTCATCTCGTGCGCGTGACGCGTTTTTCATGCGTATCAGGCTCGGCTGATTCCACATTTGTACGCAAAAAAATTCACTGCACTGAGGATTCGATGTCAGACGATTCAATCATCAGAAAGATTTTGAAACGTGATCGCATCATTGCGATAGTCGGCCTTTCGGATAAACCCTACCGTCCGAGCCACGGCGTCGCCGAATACATGCAGCAGGCCGGTTACAGGATCGTGCCCGTCAACCCGATGCTCGACGGGCAACGCGTGCTCGGCGAGCGTTGTTACGCGTCGCTGCCTGCGGCGGCGGCCGCGCTCGCCCGCGACGGCGTCGCGATCGGGATGGTCGACGTGTTTCGCAAATCGTCGGAAGTGGCGGCCGTCGCCGACGACGCGATCGCGATCGGCGCGCGGTCGCTGTGGCTGCAGCTCGGCGTGATCGACGAGGCCGCGGCCGCGCGCGCCCGCGCGGCGGGACTCGACGTGGTGATGGACCACTGCGCGCTGGTCGAACACCGGCGGCTCGGCGTCGACTGAACGGCGTCGGGTGCGCTGGTCGGGTGCGTGTGATGCGGCACCGCACCGCATGGCGTCAGGCCCCGGCAGCCCCGTGTATGACGCCCGATGCACGCATCACTTCAGCCACTTGTCCGAGATCGCCTGGAACTCGCCGGTCGACAGCGACAGATGCAGCCACTGGTCGACGTACTGCTGGAACACGACGTCACCGCGCGGCACCATGTAGGCCTTCTCGCCGAACTGGAACGGTTTGTCCGGATGCACCGAGCACAGGCCCGGATTCAGCTTTTGCTGCAGCAGCGTCTCGGACGCGTCGGTCACCATCACGTCCGCGTTGTCCGCGAGGATCTGCTTGAAGATCGTCACGTTGTCCGGGTAGACGGTCACGTTCGCGTGCGTGAAATGCTGCTTCGCAAAACGCTCGTTGGTGCCGCCCGGATTCACAATCACGCGCGTGTCGGGCCGGTCGATCTGCGCGATGGTCTGGTACTTGGCGGCATCCGCACAGCGCACGATCGGCGTCTTGCCGTCGGTGATGTACGGCTGCGTGAAGAACGCGTGCTTCTGGCGCTCGAGCGTCGTCGATACGCCGCCGACCGCGATGTCGCACTTTCCGACGAAATCGGCGGTGAGGGTCGGCCAGCTCGTCTTCACGTAGTCGGCCTTCACGCCGAGCGTCTTCGCGAGCGCGTCCGCCATGTCGATGTCGATGCCCTCGAACTTGCCGTCCGCGCGGTAATACGAATACGGCTTGTAGTCGCCCGTCGTGCAGACGCGCAGCGTGCCGCGCGCGAGCACGTCGTCGAGCCGCGAGCCGGCGGCGGCGCTCGGGGCGCCACTACCCGGTGCGCCGCTGCCCGCATCCGCCCCATGCGCGGTGGCGCACGCGAGCGTCAGTAGCGCGGCCGTGGCTGCGGCGGCGAACGTTGCGAGCTTCTTCATCGGGTCTCCTCCTTTGTTTGGTTCGATATGAGCGTCCGATCATAGCCGAGCCATCGCGCGCGTCATATGGTCACCATAGGCCGCAATCGGTCCCGCGCGCACGGCACGGCCGCGCCGCTCCGGTAAAATGCGCTTTTGCCTTGCGCATCGTCGAACTCAACGTGGCCCATACCCTGCTCAACGACACCTTCCTGCGTGCGCTCCTGCGCGAGCCGACCGACTACACGCCGATCTGGCTGATGCGCCAGGCGGGCCGCTACCTGCCCGAGTACAACGCGACGCGCGCGCGCGCAGGCAGCTTCCTCGGCCTCGCGAAGAACCCCGATTACGCGACCGAGGTGACGCTGCAGCCGCTCGAGCGCTTCCCGCTCGACGCCGCGATCCTGTTCTCGGACATCCTGACGATTCCCGACGCGATGGGCCTAGGCCTCGACTTCCAGGTCGGCGAAGGGCCGAAGTTCGCGCATCCGGTGCGCACCGAGGCGGACGTCGCGAAGCTCGCGGTGCCGGACATCGGCGCGACGCTCGGCTACGTGACCGACGCGGTGCGCGAGATCCGCCGCGCGCTCACCGACGGCCAGGGCCGCCAGCGCGTGCCGCTGATCGGCTTCTCGGGCAGCCCGTGGACGCTCGCGTGCTACATGGTCGAAGGCGGCGGCTCGGACGATTTCCGCACCGTGAAGTCGATGGCGTATTCGCGTCCCGACCTGATGCACCGGATCCTCGACGTGAACGCGCAGGCGGTCGCCGCGTACCTGAACGCGCAGATCGACGCGGGCGCGCAGGCCGTGATGATCTTCGACACGTGGGGCGGCGCGCTGGCGGACGGCGCGTACCAGCGCTTTTCGCTCGACTACATCCGGCGCGTGGTGTCGCAGCTGAAGCGCGAGCACGACGGCGAGCGCGTGCCGGTGATCACGTTCACGAAGGGCGGCGGGCTGTGGCTCGAGGAAATCGCATCGACGGGCGTCGACGCGGTCGGGCTCGACTGGACGGTCAACGTCGGCGCCGCACGCGAGCGCGTCGCGGGCCGCGTCGCGCTGCAGGGCAACCTCGACCCGACGATCCTGTTTGCACCGCCGGCCGCGATCCGCGAGCAGGCGCGTGCGGTGCTCGACAGCTACGGCAACCATCCGGGCCACGTGTTCAACCTCGGGCACGGCATCTCGCAGTTCACGCCGCCCGAGCACGTCGCCGAACTGGTCGACGAGGTGCACAGCCACAGCCGCGCGATCCGTAGCGGAGCCGCGCGCTGAGCGCAAGCGCCGTCATGCTGCGGTGCAGTGAAGCGGCGTTGCGCGGCCTGCGCGAAACAGGGCGCAACCCCGCCCGGGTTGGCGATCCGCAGCTTGTCAAGACTTGACTTATACACATTTTCCACGTTGCAGCGCGGTAGAGCCCGGTATCGGTCAATTCGCCTCGCTATGATTCGCGAATTTGAATAGCAGCCTTATGGAATAAGGCTTCGCGGGTACCGATTACGGACCGCGAAAGACAGCGGAACGCACGGCCCAACGTGCTTTCCGCGCAGTCGGCGGCGAGTTCTCAACAAAGTTATCCACAGGCTGGTCAGGGTATACGGCGATTCTTAATGCGAATCCAAAACTTAGCGCCGAATCTGAAGTTTCACTTTAAGTTCGTTGACGCAATGCGGACGCATATCCATGCGCGCGGGTATATCCGCGCATATGCCCGCGCATGTGCCCACGCATCTGCCCACTGCGCGGGTCGCATCGCCACCGGAGCACAGTGATGGACGGCACCTACCTGCGGGTGGTGCTCGATCACCCGCTCGCGACCCTGTTCGATTACCGCTGCGACGCGCAGCCGGCGCCTGGGCCCGGCACGCTCGTGCAGGTGCCGTTCGGCAAGCGGCAAGCTGTCGGCCTCGTTTGCGAAGTGACGGCTCACACCGACGTGCCGCCGTCGCGGCTGCGTGCGATCGACGCGATCTGCGCAGACCTGCCGCCGCTGTCCGCCGACTGGCTCGCGCTCGTGTCATTTGCGGCCGACTACTACCAGCGCGGCCGCGGCGAAGTCGCGCTGCCGGCGCTGCCGCAGCCGTTGCGCGACGCGGGGCGCTGGGGGCGGCTGCTCGCGCCCGAAATCCGTTACCGCCTGACCGAGGCGGGCCGCACGGCGCCGCCCGACGCACTGC
>NZ_JAAGPL010000539.1:0-843 GCF_017104785.1 Burkholderia sp. Ac-20353
ACGCTGCCCGGCTTCATCGACTGCACCATCTCGGCCGTGATCAGCTTCGGCGCCGGCTTGCCGGGAATCAGCGCGGTGGTGATGATGATGTCCGCGTCCCTGGCCTGCTGCGCGTACATCGCGCGCTGCGCCTGCTGGAAGCCCTCGCTCATCACCTTCGCGTAGCCGCCGCCGCCCGAGCCTTCTTCCTCGTAATCGACCTTGACGAATTCGCCGCCCAGCGATTTGACCTGGTCGGCCACCTCGGCGCGCGTGTCGTTGGCGCGCACGATCGCGCCCATGCCCGCAGCCGTGCCGATGGCCGCGAGGCCCGCCACACCTGCGCCGGCGATGAAGATCTTCGCGGGCGGCACCTTGCCCGCGGCCGTGATCTGGCCGTTGAAGTAACGGCCGAACGCATTGGCCGCCTCGATGACGGCACGGTAGCCGCTCACGCCGGCCATCGACGTGAGCGCGTCCATCTTCTGCGCGCGCGACAGCGTCCGCGGCAGCGAATCGATGGCCAGCACCGTGGCCTGCTTCGCGGCCAGCTGCTGCATCAGTTCGGGGTTCTGGGCCGGCCACACGAAACCGATCAGCGTGCCGCCATGGCGCATCAGCGCTACTTCCTCGCTGCTCGGCGGGCGAACCTTGAAAACGATATCGCTGCGCCCCCACAGGTCGGCGGCCGAAGCCACGACCTCGGCACCGGCCGCGCGGTAGTCGTCATCGCCGAAGTTCGCGCCTGTGCCTGCGCCGCTTTGCACGGCCACCGCAAACCCCAGCTTGATCAGTTTCTCGACCACGTCAGGCACGGTCGCTACGCGCCGCTCCTGAGTGGCTGTCTCCAGAGGAACGCCAATC
>NZ_JAAGPL010000540.1:0-810 GCF_017104785.1 Burkholderia sp. Ac-20353
CTCGTACATCGCCCGGCCGAAGTGTGTCACGCTGCGGCCGGTCTTGCTCGCAGTCGTGCTGCGGAACACGCTCGCCTTGTCGCTGTACAACGCCACCGGCTTGCCGTGGCGCTCGAGGTACGCCCGCGTCGCCTCGAAGTAACTGAACGTCGATTCGGTCGCCGTGAAGTGCAACTGCATCAGCCGGCTGGTCGCGTCGTCGACGTACACCAGCAGCGTGCATTGCGGCGCCCGGTCCTCGAACCACCGATGCTCGCTGCCGTCGATCTGGATCAGTTCGCCCAGGCACGCGCGCCGCGCCCGCGGCTGGTAGACCTTCGGCGGACGCTGCCGGCGTGGCACCCACAAGCCGGCGTCCGTCATCAGCCGCCGCACCGTCTCCTTGGCCAGCCGGATGCCGTGGCATTCCCAGAGCTTCTCGCAGGCCAGCGTCGGCCCGAAATCGGCGTAACGATCGCGGATGATCGCGAGTACCCGGTCGGCCATCACAGCGTCCAGCCGGTTATTGCTGGGCTTCGCGCGCCGCTGCGACACGAGGCCTTGCGGCCCGTGCTCCCGCAGTCGGCCGACGAGTCGCCGAATCTGCCGCGTCGTCAGTCCAAGTCGCTCGGCCGCGCGCCACGGCTTGAGCTTGCCGTCCGCGACGTCCTGAATGACCTTGAATCGGTCCAGTTCCCGCATCGTCATCGTGATCCGTTCTGTTGCAGTCATCGAAGCTCCCAGCGCCGGACAACCGGCGGCTGGATAGCTTACGCGGCACAAAAGCGGACATTTGAACTTAGCCAGAAGCGGACATTACAACTTAGCCGC
>NZ_JAAGPL010000541.1:0-807 GCF_017104785.1 Burkholderia sp. Ac-20353
GCGAGCGGGTCGCGCGCGGGCCGGCCGTCCGGCTGGCGCGGCGCGCGCACGAACGCGCGCCACAGCCATTCGCGTGGGCTCAGCGGCTGCAGCACGCCCAGCTCGGCCGCGAGCCGCAGGAACAGCGCACGCGCATGACGGCGCACAGAGTCGGGCCGGCCGGGCGGCGGCACGTGGAAGAACAGGCGCACGACCCAGTCGAGCAGCGTGCGCTCCGCAGGCAGCCCGAGCCCTCGCGCGAACCAGTCAATCACGCAGCGACGCGCCGTGCGTAACCTGGCTGTGGCGGCGGCAGCGGTGGTGGCAACGGCGGCGGCAACGGCGGCGGCAACGGTCGCGACAAATCCGGCTGGCTTCATCGCCGCGCTCCTGCGCGCCCCGCCGCCGTGTCGAGCCACGCATCGAGCCATGCATCGACCCAGTTCGCGACGCCGTGCAGGTCGTGCGACACCTGCGAGTACGGCGCGTCATCGAAGATCCAGCTGCCGCGCGCGAGCGACTCCGGCACCGCGGCGTCGATGTGGATCCGCTGGTCGAGGATCACTGCCGGGCCCGCGATCTCGCGCAGCATCGCGAGCGCGTCGCGCTGCAGGTCACGTGCGGGATTCAGCCGGTTGGCGACGATCTGCAGCGCGCCGCCGCCGGCCCGCAGTGCGCCGAGCCGCGCGCTGACGGTCGCGCAGGCGGCCGGTTCGGGCGGCACGACGACGAGCGTCAGGTCCGCGCAGTGGATCGCTTGCTCCGCCTGCGGCGACGGGTAGCGGGCCGTGTCGATCAGCACGACGCCGCCGGCCGGCAGCGCGATCT
>NZ_JAAGPL010000542.1:0-710 GCF_017104785.1 Burkholderia sp. Ac-20353
TCTCGCGCGCGGGGCGCTGCGCACGCTTTTCGGCTTCGGCGCGGCCGATGTCGAGCAGCGTGTGATAGCGCACGCCCGACGGGCAGGTCGTCTCGCAGTTGCGGCAGCTCAGGCAGCGATCGAGATGCTGCTGCGTCGTATCGCCGACGGGCTCGCCCTCGAGCATCTGCTTGATCAGGTAGATGCGGCCGCGCGGCCCGTCGAGTTCGTTACCGAGCACCTGGTAGGTCGGGCAGGTCGCGTTGCAGAAGCCGCAGTGCACGCACGAGCGCAGGATCGCTTCCGCTTCGTCGGCCCGCGCAAGGGCCTTGCTTGCTTCGCTGAGATTGGTTTGCATCGGCAGATCGCTTGAAAGTCGGGCCTGGAAGTCAGGCTTCGAGGTTGGGCTTCGAGATCGGGCTTAGAAATCGGCGTACATGCGCCCGGATGGCCGCCCCATGGCGCGGCGATGCGCTGCAGGTCGGCCGGATCCGCGTCGCTCTTCAGCCAGCGCTGCGCGCCGCCCCAGTCGAGCAGCGTCGCGCCCGGCAGCGCACAGGGTGGCGACTCGAGCGGCGCGGCGGACGGCACCGACAGGCGCCACAGCGGGCGCGGATCGTCGAAGAACGGTAGCGCACACTCGCGCAGCTGCGCCCAGAACGCGTGATCCATGTCGTCGCCGCCGATCGTCGCGCGTGCCGCGTTCACCGAGCCGGCGCCGCCTTCGAGCC
>NZ_JAAGPL010000543.1:0-499 GCF_017104785.1 Burkholderia sp. Ac-20353
TCCGCGGCCGCGCCCGCATGCAGCGCGGCCGCGCCCGCGATCAGTGGCGTCGGCTTCCAGCGGCGTGCGTCGCCGGCCTGCGGCGGTGAAACGGTCGACGGCGCGGTCGATGGCGAGTTCATGCGTGGCCTCCGTGCGGACGATCGGCGTTTGCGGCGGCGTTTGCAGCGGCGGCGGAGACGGCGGTGGTGGAGGCCGAGACGGCGGCGGCAGTGGCGGTAGCGGTAGCTCGTGGCGCGAGAATCGCCGCGAACGCGAGCGCGAGGATCGCGCCGGGGCCGACGGTCAGCCCGAAGGTTTCGAGGAGCGGCACGCGCGACAGCGTGAGCAGCCCGAAGCCGGCGACCGTCGCGAGGTTCGCGATCAGCAGCGACACGAGCGTGTAAGGCGTGACGGGCTGCGCATCGTCGCGCTTGCAGAAGAACAGCGCGTAGTTCGAGCCGACCGCGACGATCAGCAGCATCCCGATCAGATGCAGGATCGTCAGTTGCACGTCGGC
>NZ_JAAGPL010000544.1:0-709 GCF_017104785.1 Burkholderia sp. Ac-20353
TCGTGCCGCACGGCCGCGCATCGAGCTGTTCGGCGGGTGCGGCTCGGCGGCGGCCAGACCGTCCGCCGGAAGCCCGTCCGCCGGAAGCCCGTCCGCCGGCAGCCCGTACACGGGGAGCCCATACGCCCAGACGGTATCGAAAAAGCAGGAGGCATGAACGCAGTGCAGAAGATCAAAGTGTTGTGCGTCGACGATTCGGCGCTGATTCGCAGCCTGATGACCGAGATCATCAACAGCCAGCCTGACATGGAAGTGTGCGCGACCGCGCCCGATCCGCTCGTCGCGCGCGAGCTCATCAAGCAGCACAACCCCGACGTGCTGACGCTCGACGTCGAAATGCCGCGCATGGACGGGCTCGACTTCCTCGAGAAGCTGATGCGCCTGCGGCCGATGCCGGTCGTGATGGTGTCGTCGCTGACCGAGCGCGGCTCGGAGATCACGCTGCGCGCGCTCGAACTTGGCGCGGTTGATTTCGTGACGAAGCCGCGCGTCGGCATCCGCGACGGGATGCTCGACTACGCGGAGAAGCTCGCCGACAAGATCCGCGCGGCGTCGCGCGCGCGCGTGCGGCAGGCGCCGCAGCCGCAAGCCGCCGCCCGGACGGACGAGCGGCGCGGAGGGGAAAGGGGCCGGGACCGGCGTTGTGTGTCGGTGCGGCCTGGTCGTCAGAAACAGCATCTGCTGCGATCTCACGTAGATTCGCACGTAC
>NZ_JAAGPL010000545.1:0-773 GCF_017104785.1 Burkholderia sp. Ac-20353
CGCGGTCCACCGGTACGCCGGCTCCCGATACGGCCGGCATCGCCGGGCTGCTCGACCGGTTCGGCGTGCTGCGCGGCACGCCCGGCGACATCGTGGCCGCGCTGCGCGCCGATCCCGCGCTGGCCGGCGCGACCGAACTTGTCGTGCAGGTGCAGACGGCCAGTACGCCGTATCGCGACGCGTTGCGGCGGCTCGAGGGCATCGCCCGCCACGTTGCGCCGGCGCTCGGCTGGACGCCGGCCGGCTCGCTTCCCGAATCCGTTCCGCCCACTTCCGCTCCGCTTTCGACATGACCTTTTCGCCCTCTCCCGCACCGGCCGCACGCCGGCCCTTCAAGCTCGGCTTTCTCACCCACGTGCACGGCACCGGCGACGCGCGACGCGTGTATGCGGATCTCGAGACGCTGTTCGTCGCGGCCGAGCAGCTCGGCTACGACGGCGGCTTCGTCGCACAGCATCACTTCCGCGCCGAATACGGCCGGCTGCCGTCGCCGCTCGTGCTGCTGGCCGCCATCGCGCAACGCACGCGCCGCATCGAGCTCGGCACGGGCATCGTCACGCTGTCGCTCGAAGACCCGCTGCGGCTCGCCGAGGACGCCGCGGTGCTCGACGCGCTGTCCGGCGGACGTCTGCAACTCGGGCTCGGCAGCGGCGGCGCGAATCTCGACGCGTTCGCCGCGTTCGGGCTCGACGTCGATACGCGCCAGGCGCGCTTCGCGGCGGCGCTCGAGCGCTTGCAGGATGCGCTGTCGGGCCGCCCCGTCGCCGACAGCG
>NZ_JAAGPL010000546.1:0-689 GCF_017104785.1 Burkholderia sp. Ac-20353
TCGCGACGCTGCGCGCGCTGCCCGCGCCGGTCGTCGTCCGGATGCGTGCGCACTTCGAGCAGGCGCTGCTCGTCGTGCTGCGCGCGCAGCAGGCGCCGTCCGATCCGGCGCTCGCGGGGCTCGATGCCTGCATGGCCGAACTGGCCGGCGATACCCCGTACGACTACTGGCGGCTCGCAACCGCGTGCCTGCGTGCGCTGCGCGCGAGCGGCGCGGCCGAGCTGAAGCGCTTTCTCGCGCGCACCAACCTGCTGCTCGGCGAGCATGCGCAGGGCCTGCGCGTCGCACCGCCCGACCTCGTGCGCGAGACGGTCGCGCTGCTGTGGCGCGACTTTGCACTGTTCGGCGCGGCGGCCGAAGACGTTGCGCTCGTCGACGTGCTGCACGACTACGGGCTGACGGTCGACTGGCATGTGGCCGCCACGTCGGCGTCCGAAGCGCTGTGGGAAGCCGATGCCGCGCGCGCCGAGCATGACGCGGTTGCGGCCGCGCCAACCCGCGAACTCGGCGTCGTGACCGTCAACGCGCATGCGTATGAGGATTTCCTGCAGACCGCCGACGCGTCGATGGCCGACCTGACGGTCGATCCCGCGACCGCCGAGGCCGGCGCCGCGTGGCGCGCGGCCGAAGCCGCATACCGCGTCGGCGCGGCGGCCTGTGCGCTCGGCCTTGGCCACGCGGCGCTGCTG
>NZ_JAAGPL010000547.1:0-772 GCF_017104785.1 Burkholderia sp. Ac-20353
GCGACGCGAAGCTGGTCGACACGATGATCGTCGACGGCCTGTGGGACGTGTACAACCAGTACCACATGGGCATCACGGCGGAGAACGTCGCGAAGGAATACGGGATCACGCGCGAAGAGCAGGACGCGTTCGCGGCGCTGTCGCAGAACAAGGCGGAAGCCGCGCAGAAGGCCGGCCGCTTCGATGACGAGATCGTGCCGGTGTCGATCCCGCAGAGGAAGGGCGAGCCGCTGCAGTTCACGACCGACGAGTTCGTGCGTCACGGCGTGACGGTGGACGCGCTGGCGGGGCTGAAGCCGGCGTTCACGAAGGACGGCACGGTGACGGCGGCGAACGCGTCGGGGATCAACGACGGCGCGGCGGCGGTGCTGGTGATGTCGGCGCAGAAGGCAGCGGCGCTGGGCCTGAAACCGCTCGCGCGGATCAAGGCATATGCGAACGCGGGCGTGGACCCGAGCGTGATGGGGATGGGTCCGGTGCCGGCGTCGCGGCGGTGCCTGGAGCGCGCGGGCTGGACGCCGGGCGACCTGGACCTGATGGAGATCAACGAGGCGTTCGCGGCGCAGGCGCTGGCGGTGCACAAGCAGATGGGCTGGGACACGTCGAAGGTGAACGTGAACGGCGGGGCGATCGCGATCGGCCATCCGATCGGCGCGTCGGGCTGCCGGATCCTGGTGACGCTGCTGCACGAGATGGTCAAGCGCGATGCGAAGCGCGGGCTGGCATCGCTGTGCATCGGCGGCGGGATGGGCGTCGCACTCGCGGTCGAACG
>NZ_JAAGPL010000548.1:0-745 GCF_017104785.1 Burkholderia sp. Ac-20353
ACCGAGGCCGGGCGGCGCTGGGCGCCGCAGCCGCGGGGCGCGGCGGCGACGGCCGCGCAGTCTGCGCTATTCGCGCACCAGCACGACGAGCTTCAGGTCCTCGCGGTGCGCGGGCTTCAGCGTGATCTGCTGGTAGACGAGCCGCCCGTCGGCCGGGTGGTCGAACTCGCGCTGGCCGCCTTCGCGCTCGAACACGTCCTGCGACGCCCAGTATTGCGCGAACGCGTCGCTGCCGGCCGTCAGCGCGTCGATCAGCGCGCGGGTCGGCGCTTCGGTCAGGTGACGGATCGAATCGGCGCGGAATTCGGCGGCGAGCCGTCGCGCACGCGTGTCCCAGTCGACAATCAGCGCGCGCGCGGCCGGCGACATGAACGTGAAGCGCAGCAGGTTGCGGTCGTGATCGCCGTCGAGCCAGCCCGCGAACAGCGCGGCGGCCGGCGCGTTCCACGCGAGCGCGTTCCATTGCCGGTCGAGCACGTAAGCGGGTGTCGCAATGGCCGCGACCGTTGCCGCGAGCGTCGGCGGCAGGTCGCCGCCCGCGACGTCGGGCTCGGCCGGGTCGCGCTGCGCGGCCATCTCGAACAGGTACGCGCGTTCGGCCCGCGACAGTTGCAGCGCGACCGCGATCCGCGCGAGTGCGTCGGCCGATGCGGACACCGGGCGGCCCTGCTCGATCCACGTGTACCAGGTCGGGCTCACGCCGCACAACTGCGCGACTTCCTCGCGCCGCAATCCGGGCGTGCGG
>NZ_JAAGPL010000055.1:0-48433 GCF_017104785.1 Burkholderia sp. Ac-20353
CTGGCGTCGGCGTGAGCGGGCCCGCGCGGGCCATGCCGGACCGGAAGCGGCAGCGGGGTGCGGGCCAGGGCCCGCGCGCCACCGCTGCGGGGAGGTCGATCAGAGACCGACGTCCGGCAGCGTCGGGCGCGTCTCGAGCGCCTTCGCGACGATCGCCTTCACTTCCGCGAGCGTGTCGCCCTGCAGTGCGAGGCGCGGCGGGCGCGTGACCGCGCTGCCGCGGCCGACCAGCTCTTCGCACAGCTTGATGCACTGCACGAGGTCCGGGCGCGCGTCGAGGTGCAGCAGCGGCATGAACCAGCGGTACAGCGCGAGCGCTTCGTCGAAGCGCTTCTGCTTCGCGAGGCGGAACAGCGTCTCGCCTTCCTTCGGGAACGCGTTCGACATGCCCGACACCCAGCCTTCGGCGCCGACGGCGATGCTCTCGACCACGACGTCGTCGAGGCCCGCGAACAGCACGAAGCGATCGCCGACCGCGTTGCGCAGGTCGATGAAGCGGCGCGTATCGCCCGACGAATCCTTGAAGCAGACGATGTTCTCGCAATCCTGCAGCGCGATCAGCACGTCGGGCGTCACGTCGTTCTTGTAGATCGGCGGGTTGTTGTAGACCATCACCGGCAGGTCGGTGCTCGTCGCGACTGCGCGGAAGTGCGCGGCGGTTTCGTGCGACTTCGCCGAGTAGACGAGCGCGGGCATCACCATCACGCCGTCGACGCCGACGCGCTGCGCTTCGCGCACGGTGTTGCGCGCGAACTCGGTCGTGAATTCGGCGATGCCGGCGATCACCGGGATCTTGCCGCCGGCTGCGTCACGCGCGGCTTCGATCACCTGGAGCTTTTCCGACGTGGACAGCGACGTGTTCTCGCCGACCGTGCCGCAGACCACGAGGCCCGACACGCCGTCGTTCACCAGGTTCTTCACCACGCGGTGCGTGGCGTCGATGTCGAGGGAAAAGTCCGGCTTGAACTGGGTGCTGACGGCCGGGAAAACCCCGGTCCACTTGATGGCGTTTCGGCTCACTGAAATCTCCTACGTTTGTATCGGTCGGCCGACGGGTGTCGGTGTGGTGACCAGTATCGCCGCGCAAACGCCCATCACGCTTGAGTCGTTTCCCGGAGCAAAATGACGAAATCGGCACAGTCGTCGAATGGTCCGCGGAAGGTGCCGCGCACTATGCCGATTTCGTCGTCGTCCTTATCGAAAACCCACAAGCGGGCGGACGCGCGACGGAGGAAGCTGTGCTCCTTTCCCCACTTTCGGACGACACAAGATGAAGCGCATCCAGATCATCGATACGCACACGGGCGGCGAACCCACGCGGCTCGTCGTGTCCGGTTTTCCTGCGCTCGGCAGCGGCTCGATGGCCGAGCGGCGCGACGTGCTCGCGCGCGAGCACGACCGCTATCGCACGGCCTGCATCCTCGAGCCGCGCGGCAGCGACGTGCTGGTCGGCGCGCTGTTGTGCGAGCCGGTTTCGCCCGACGCGGCCGCCGGCGTGATCTTCTTCAATAATTCCGGTTATCTCGGCATGTGCGGGCACGGCACGATCGGCGTCGTGCGCACGCTGCATCACATGGGACGCATCAACCCGGGCGTGCATCGGATCGAGACGCCGGTCGGCACCGTCGAGGCGACGCTGCACGACGACCTGTCGGTCAGCGTGCGCAACGTGCCGGCGTATCGTCATGCGAAGGATGTTGTCGTCGACGTGCCGGGCTACAGCCCCGTGAAGGGCGACATCGCGTGGGGCGGCAACTGGTTCTTCCTGATCAGCGACCACGGGCAGCGCGTCGCCGGCGACAACGTCACGGCGCTCACGGCCTATGCGTCCGCGGTGCGCGAGGGGATCGAGCGCGCGGGCATCACCGGCGCGAACGGCGGCGAGATCGACCACATCGAACTGTTCGCCGACGATCCCGAGCACGACAGCCGCAGCTTCGTGCTGTGTCCGGGCCTCGCGTACGACCGCTCGCCGTGCGGCACCGGCACGAGCGCGAAGCTCGCGTGCATCGCGGCGGACGGCAAGCTCGCGCCGGGCGTCGTGTGGCGCCAGGCGAGCGTGATCGGCAGCGTGTTCCACGCGAGCTACGCCGACAGCGACGGCGGCATCGTGCCGACGATCCGCGGCAGCGCGCACCTGAGCGCGGAAGCGACGCTGCTGATCGAGGATGACGATCCGTTCGGCTGGGGCATCGTGTCGTGAGCGGCGTGCAGACCGACGTCATCGTGATCGGCGCCGGCATCGTCGGCGCGGCATGCGCGCACGAGCTTGCGCAGCGCGGGCTGCGCGTGCTCGTGTTCGACGATGCGAGCGGCGGCGCGACTGGCGCGGGAATGGGGCACCTCGTCGCGATGGACGACAACGCCGCCGAGCTCGCGCTGAGCCATTACTCGATCGAGTTGTGGCGGGGGCTGAGCGCGCAGATGCCCGACGGTTGCGCGTATCGCAACTGCGGGACGCTGTGGCTCGCGGCCGATGCGAACGAAATGGACCTCGCGCGCGCGAAGCAGGCGACGCTGGCCGCGCATGGCGTGGCGGGCGAGCTGGTCGACGGCGCGGCGCTCGCCGCGCTCGAACCGATGCTGCGGCCCGGGCTCGGCGGCGCGCTGAAGATTCCCGGCGACGGGATTCTGTACGCGCCCGTGACCGCGAACTGGCTGCTGCAGCGCGTGCCGGGCATCGCGTTGCGCCGCGATAAGGTCGTCGCGGTCGACGGGCCGAGCGTGACGCTCGCGAACGGTGACGTGCTGCGTGCGGAACGCGTGGTCGTCGCGAATGGCGTCGCCGCGCGCACGCTGCTGCCCGAGCTGCCGCTGCGGCCGAAGAAGGGCCACCTGCTGATCACCGACCGCTATCCGGGGTGCGTGTCGCACCAGCTCGTCGAACTCGGCTATGCGGCGAGCGCGCACGCGAGCGACGGCACGTCGGTCGCGTTCAACGTGCAGCCGCGCCCCACCGGCCAGTTGCTGATCGGCTCGTCGCGCCAGTTCGACACCGAGGATCCGTGCGTCGAGCCGCCCGTGCTTGCGCGCATGCTGCGTCGCGCGGTCGGTTACTTGCCGGCGCTTGCCGACCTGAACGGCATTCGCTCATGGACGGGTTTCCGCTCGGCGAGCCCGGACGGCCTGCCGCTGCTCGGCGAGCATCCGTCGCGGCCGGGCGTGTGGCTGGCGGTCGGACACGAAGGGCTCGGCGTGACGACCGCGCCGGGCAGCGCGCGGCTAGTCGCCGCGCTGATGGCCGGCGAACGGCCGGCCATCGACATCGAACCCTATTTGCCGGGACGTTTCCTGACGACGTCTCCCGTAGCCGGAGCGCTGAAATGAAACGACCCCCACGCTCACTTCGTTCGCTGCCCCCCGCGGGGGCGGTCAGCCCCCTTGGGGCGGCCCCGCGGGGGCGGTCAGCCCCCTTGGGGCGGCCCGGCGGAGGCTGACATGATCATTCATCTGGACGGCCGCGCGCTGACGGTGGCCGACGGCGTGACCGTCGCGGCCGCCGTCGCGGCGAGCGGCGACGACACGACGCGCACGTCGTGCACGGGCGCGCCGCGCGCGCCGTTTTGCGGGATGGGCATCTGCCAGGAGTGCAGGATGACGATCGACGGCCGGCGCCGGCTCGCATGCCAGACGCGGTGCCGCGACGGGATGCAGGTGGAGCGCACGCGATGAAACACGAGATTCTGAGCGTCGACGTCGCGATCGTCGGCGCCGGCCCGATCGGGCTGGCAGCCGGGCAGGCGGCCGTGCAGGGCGGCGCGCCGCGCGGGATCGCAGACGACAACGCGCGCGCCGGTTTGGGGGATGGGCATCGGCCAGGGGTGCAGCATGGACGTCGACGGCCGGCGCCGACGCGACTCGCCGAAGCTGTGCCGCGACCGGATGCAGGTGGAGCGCACGCGATGAAACACGAGATTCTGAGCGTCGACGTCGCAAGCGTCGGCGCGGGCCCGGCCGGGTTGTCTGCCGCGCAGGCGGCCGTGCAGGGCGGCGCGTCGGTCGCGATCGTCGACGACAACCCGCGTGCCGGCGGGCAGATCTGGCGGCAGGGGCCGGGTGTCGCGTCGGATGGCACCCGGGCGGGCGGTGCAGCGCCTGCTCGGCTCGTCACGCCGCCGCCGGCCGCGGCCGAGCGTTTCAAGGTGCTGCACCACCCGAATGTGCGGCATCTCGCGGCGACGCGTATCGTCGCCGAATCGAGCCCCGGCACGCTGCTGCTGGAAGACGACGAGCGGGCACTGTTGCTCGAATACCGGACGATGATCCTGTGCTGCGGCGCGCGCGAACTGCTGCTGCCGTTTCCCGGCTGGACGCTGCCGGGCGTCACGGGCGCGGGCGGGCTGCAGGCGCTGATCAAGCACGGCCTGGACGTGCGCGGACAGCGGACGGTGATCGCCGGCAGCGGGCCGCTGCTGCTCGCGAGCGCGGCGACTGCGCGTGAGCGGGGCGCGCGGGTGCTGCATGTGCTCGAACAGGCGGCGTGGGCGGACGTGCTCGGCTTCGGCATCGGGCTGCCGCGCTGGCCGTCGAAGCTCATGCAGGCGGCGAAGCTGATGACGCCGGTCTATCGCGCGGATGCGCACGTCGTCGAGGCATTCGGCGACAAGCGGCTCGAAGGCGTGCGGATCCGGCAGGGCGGCCGCGACGTCGATGTCGAATGTGACCGGCTTGCGTGCGGCTTCGGGCTCGTGCCGAACACCGCGCTGCCGAGCCATCTCGGCTGCCGGATCGAGAATGGCGCGGTGGCCGTCGACGCGCACCAGCGCACGAGCCGCGCCGGGCATTTCGCGGCAGGCGAATGCACAGGCGTCGGCGGCAGCGAACTCGCGATGGTCGAAGGCGAGATCGCCGGCTGCGCGGCGACGGGGCAAACCGCGCGGCTCGCCGGGCTGGCCGAGCGACGCGCACGCTGGCAGGCGTTCGCGGATGCGGTGCGCGAGCGCTTTGCGATCCGCGAGGCGGTCCGCAAGCTCGCGCGGCCCGATACGCTCGTCTGCCGCTGCGAGGACGTGCGCTACGACGCGCTCGCGAACGAAGCCGGCTGGACCGCCGCGAAGCTGCAGTCGCGCTGCGGGATGGGCGCGTGCCAGGGCCGCGTGTGTGGCGCGGCAACGCAGGCGCTGTTCGGCTGGACGCCGCCCGCGCCGCGACCGCCGCTCGTGCCGGCGCGGGTGGGGACGCTGATGCTGGACGGGGGCGACGACGCGTAATGGCGACGCGTAATGCCGACGCGGCCCGGCGACGCCGGGCCGCATCTGCGTTACGTCTCCTTCATCTTTTCCCACCCGCCGACCTGCGGCGCCGCACATTCCCGCAAGCACGCGATCGCCGTCGCCACGGCCGCGCGATTCACGTTGTCGGGATGCCAGTACATCGACACCGAGCCGTAACCTTCGAGCTGCATCGGCAGGATACGGATCGCATTGAGTTGCGCGAAGCGCCGCGCGGCGCGGTGCGACGCGACCCCGAGCAAGTCGGTGTTGTTCAGCAGCGTGAGATTGAGAATCGATGAATTCGATTCGACGCAATGCGCCGGCGGCGTCCGCCCGGCTGCCGACAGCGCGGCCTCGATCGCATTGCGTACCGGTGTCCCCGGTGGCCACATGATCCACGAGTACGCGAGCACGTCGTCCCAGTCGAGCGCCGCTTTCCCGGCGAGCGGGTGATCGGGGCGCGCGACGAAGTCAATCGGCTCGACGTACAGCCGCTCGATCTGCAGCTGCGGGTCGTCATGCTCGGGGCTCGAACGGCCGACGACGATGTCCAGCTCGCCGCGCGCGAGCTGCGGCATCAACTGGATCATCGTGCTTTCGGTCAGCCGCACCTCCGCGCGCGGCATCTGCTTAAGCAACTGCGATACGGCGAGCGGCACGGTATCCGCCGCAGCGACGCCTGACGTGCCGATCGTCACAAGGCCGCTGCCGCCTTCGCGCAACGCCTCCATATCGTCGCGGGCGACGTCGAGATGCGCTTCGATCCGCCGCGCATGCTCGATCAGCGCGAGGCCGTACGCGGTTGGCCGCAGCCCGCGCGCGTGACGCTCGAACAGCGGCAGGCCGACATCTTCCTCCAGCTCCTTCAGCCACTTCGACAGCGCCGGCTGCGTCGTCGCGAGCGCCGCGGCCGACTGGCTCAGGTTGCCGGTGCTCGCCAGGCTCAGCAGCACCTGCAGGTGCCGCAGCCGCAGGCGGTGGGTCCAGTCCATCGTGCGCTCCTCGAGATGCTGAAGGTATATCCATAAATATATGGATTAGATGATTTCACCATTTTACCGGGTATGGCTCGGTCGAATATAAATCATGCAACGGATCGATAGATGCGATCCGGCAAACGACTGAAGCGCGCCGATTCCCCGTCGGCCGAACCAAGGAGACAGCATGTCCAGCCAACACCCGGACGCCTCGCGGGCAGCCTCGAGGTCAGCCTATTACGCGCGGATCGCGCAACAGCGGCTGACGCCGTTGTGGGAATCGCTGCACAACCTCGTGCCGAAAGAACCGCAGCCGAAGGCGCTGCCGGCCATCTGGAAATACGCGCAGATCCGCGATCTCGTGATGCAGGCGGGCAGCGTCATCAGCGCCGAGGAGGCGGTGCGCCGCGTGCTGGTGCTCGAGAATCCCGGCCTGCCGGGCAAGTCGAGCATGACGCCGAGCCTGTACGCGGGGCTGCAGCTGATCCTGCCAGGCGAGATCGCGCCGAGCCATCGGCATACGCAGTCGGCGCTGCGCTTCATCGTCGAAGGCAAGGGTGCGTGGACCGCGGTGAACGGCGAACGCACGACGATGCATCCGGGCGACTTCATCATCACGCCGTCGTGGACCTGGCACGACCACGGCAACCCGTCCGTCGCCGACGGCGGCGAGCCGGTCGTGTGGCTCGACGGCCTCGACATTCCGCTGATCGCGAACCTCGATGCGGGCTTTGCGGAGAACTATCCGGAAGCGACGCAGCCGATCAGCCGCCCTGAAGGGGACAGCTTCGCGCGTTTCGGGCACAACATGCTGCCCGTGCGGCATCGCGTGACCGATCCGACCTCGCCGGTGTTCAGCTATCCGTACGAACGCAGCCGCGAAGCGCTCGGTGCGCTGTATCGCAACGGCGAGCTGGACGCCTGCGACGGCGTGAAGCTGCGTTACGTCAATCCGGCCACCGGCGGCTGGCCGATGCCGACCATCGCGACCTTCATGCAGTACCTGCCGGCCGGTTTCCGCGGGCGCACGTATCGCAGCACCGACGCGACCGTCTACTGCGTCGTCGAAGGCCGCGGCACCGTGCACATCGGCGACGACGCGTTCGCGTTCGAGCCGCACGACATCTTCGTCGCGCCGTCGTGGGCGCCGGTGCGGCTGACAGCTGAATCGGAGAGCGTGCTGTTCAGCTACTCCGACCGGCCCGTGCTGTCCGCGCTGAACCTGCTGCGCGAGGTGCGCGACTGACGCGACCGCGTTCCGCATCGATTCGTTTGGCGCGCCGTCCCGGCGGCGCGCGGTCCTTCTTTTTACGCTGGAGCCTTGCCGATCATGACTTTCATTTTCCCGCCCGAAGCGCCGATCGCGCTTTCCGTCGCCGGCGGCGACGCGCAATTCGCGGTGCGCCGCGTCTACTGCGTCGGCCGCAACTATGCCGCCCATGCGCGCGAAATGGGCTTCGATCCCGATCGTGAACCGCCGTTCTTCTTCTGCAAGCCGGCCGATTCGGTGGTGCCGGTCGCCTATGGCGAAACACTCGATCTTGCGTATCCGTCGCAGACGCAGAACTACCATTACGAGGCCGAACTCGTTGCGGTGATCGGCAAAGGCGGTGCGGATATCCCGCTCGAGCGGGCGCTCGACCACGTGTGGGGCTACGCGGTCGGCCTCGACATGACGCGCCGCGACCTGCAGATGAAGATGCGCGAGATGGGGCGCCCGTGGGAAATCGGCAAGGCGTTCGACCGTTCCGCGCCGATCGGGCCCGTGCATCCGGCGAGCGAAGCCGGCCACTTCGAGCAGGGTGGCCTGTGGCTGACCGTGAATGGCGACACGAAGCAGAAGAGCGACGTGTCGCACCTGATCTGGTCGGTCGCGGAAACGGTCGCCGACCTGTCGAAATTCTTTCGGCTCGAGCCGGGCGACGTGATCTTCACCGGCACGCCGGAAGGTGTCGGCGCGGTGCGGCCGGGCGACGTGATGAAAGTCGGCGTCGAGCGTCTCGGCGAACTGACGGTACGCGTGGTCTGACCGGGGGAACGCATCATGCAGCTGCACGGTTTCTTCAACAGCTCGACGTCGTATCGCGTGCGCATCGCGCTTGCGCTGAAGGGCCTCGCGTATGACACGCTGCCCGTCAACATCCGCGTCGGCGAACATCGCGCGGCGGACTACGTCGCGAAAGTGAATGCGTCGGCGTCGGTGCCGGCGCTCGTCGACGGCGAATTCCGCGTCGGCCAGTCGCTCGCGATCATCGATTACCTCGACCAGCTCCACCCGGAGCCGCGCCTGGTCCCGCTCGAGCCGCAGCGGCGCGCGCGCGTGCTGGAACTCGCGATGCTGGTCGCATGCGACATCCACCCGGTCAACAACCTGCGCGTGCTGCGCTATCTGGACAGCGATCTGAAGGTCACGCCGCAGCAGAAGGCCGCGTGGTATCGGCACTGGATCGCCGACGGGATGGCGGGTGTCGAGCGCTTGCTCGAACGCGCGGACGCCGGCCCGTGGTGCTTCGGCGACGCGCCGACGCTTGCCGACGTGTGCGTCGTGCCGCAGGTCGCGAATGCGCTACGGATGGACTGCGACCTCGGCGCGTATCCGCGCAGCCTCGCGGTGTATGAGTACGCGCTGCGGCATCCCGCATTCGACGCGGCACAACCGCAGAGGCAACCCGACTACGTCGCTTGACGTAGCCGCTGAGCATGGGACTGGAGACACACATGAACAGGACAACGACAAACGGAACAACGGCAACGGGCAAGCACGTGCTCGTGATCGGCGGCGGCATCGGCGGACTCGCGGCGGCGCTCGCGCTCGCGCGCCAGGGCATCCGCGTGACGCTGCTCGAACAGGCCGCACAGATCGGGGAGATCGGCGCGGGCATCCAGCTCGCCGCGAACGCGTTCAACGCGCTCGATGCATTGGGGGTCGGCGAGACGGCGCGCAGCCGCGCGGTGTTCACCGACCGTCTGCAGCTGATGGATGCGCTCGACGCGAAAGAGATCGTCTGCATCGATACTGGCGCCGCGTATCGCGTGCGCTTCGGCAATCCGTACGCGGTGATCCACCGTGCGGACATTCATCTGTCGATCTACGAGGCGGTCAAGGATCATCCGCTGATCCGGTTCCGCACCAATACGCACGTCTGCGCGTTCGAACAGGACGCGAACGGCGTGACCGTCACCGACCAGCTCGGCGAGTGCTATCGCGCGCAAGCCGTGATCGGCTGCGACGGCGTGAAGTCGGTGATCAGGCAGGCGCTGATCGGCGATGCGCATCGCGTGACGGGGCACGTCGTCTATCGCGCGGTGGTCGACGTCGAGAACATGCCGGCGGATCTGCAGATCAATGCGCCGGTGGTCTGGGCGGGGCCGCATTGCCATCTCGTCCACTATCCGCTGCGCGGCGGGCGGCAGTACAACCTCGTCGTCACGTTCCACAGCCGCGAGCAGGAAGCGTGGGGCGTGCGCGATGGCAGCAAGGCGGAAGTGCTGTCGTATTTCGAGGGCATTCATCCGTTGCCGCGCCAGATGCTCGACCGGCCGACATCGTGGAAACGCTGGGCGACGGCCGACCGCGAGCCGGTCGAACGGTGGAGCGTCGGCCGTGCAACGGTGCTCGGCGACGCCGCGCATCCGATGACGCAGTACCTCGCGCAGGGCGCGTGCCAGGCGCTCGAGGATGCGGTCACGCTCGGCGCGGCGGTGCAGGAAACCGACGGCGATTTCGCGGCGGCGTTCGCGCTGTACGAACGCGTGCGGATTCCGCGCACCGCGCGCGTGCTGTACTCGGCGCGCGAGATGGGCCGGATCTATCACGCGAAAGGCGTCGAGCGGCAGGTGCGCAACGCGTTGTGGGTCGGGCGCACGCAGGACCGGTTTTACGACGCGCTCGACTGGCTGCACGGCTGGCGCGCGGAGGATTGCCTGAAGGTTGCCGCGTGACGTGACGCGAATCATGGCGGCGCGCGGACCTACGACACGCGCCCGCCTTCATGGAGGAGACACCATCATGGCCATGACGCCATCCATCGACGTGACCGAGTGGATCGACCGGCAGCGCGTTTCGCCGTTTCAGGCCGCGATCGTCGTGCTGTGCTTTCTGATCGTCGCGATCGACGGCTTCGACACCGCATCGATCGGTTTCATCGCGCCTGTCATTCGCGCGGAATGGAGCCTGTCGCCCGCGCAACTGGCGCCGGTGTTCGGCGCGGGGCTGGCCGGCCTGATGGCCGGCGCGCTCGTGTTCGGGCCGTTCGGCGACCGGTTCGGACGCAAGCGGCTGCTGCTCGCGTGCGTCGCGTGCTTCGGCGTTGCGAGCGCCGCGTCGGCGGGCGCGGGCAGCGTGCACGCGCTGATCGCGTGGCGTTTCCTGACGGGCCTCGGGCTCGGCGGCGCGATGCCGAACGCGATCACGCTGACGTCAGAATACTGTCCGGCGCGCCGCCGCTCGCTGCTCGTGACGACGATGTTCTGCGGCTTCACGATCGGCTCGGCGTTGGGCGGGCTCGCGGTCGCATCGCTGATCGAGCATGCCGGCTGGCGCACGGTGCTCGTCGTCGGTGGCGCCGCGCCGCTGCTGCTCGTGCCGGTGCTCGCGTGGCGGCTGCCGGAATCGGTGCGTTACCTGGTCGATGCCGGGAACTCGCCGGCGCGCGTGGCTGCGCTGCTGGCGAGGATCGCGCCGGACGACGGCCTGGCGACGGCATCGTTCGTCGCGCCGCGCGGCGGGCCGGCCGCATCGCCTTTCGGCCGCCTGTTCGGCGCGGACCTGCTGCGCGGCACGCTGCTGCTGTGGCTGACGTTCTTCATGAGCCTGCTCGTGATCTATCTGCTGTCGAGCTGGCTGCCGACACTGCTGCGCACGACCGGCGCGACGCTACAGACGGCGGCGCGCGTGACGGCGATGTTCCAGGTCGGCGGCACGCTCGGCGCGATCGTGCTCGGCTGGCTGATGGACCGCTTCGATCCGCATCGCGTGCTCGCGTGCAGTTATGTGGCGGCCGGCATGTTCGTCGCTGCGATCGGCGTACTCGCGGCAACGCCGTGGGGCGCCGCGCTCGCGGTGTTCGCGGCGGGATTCTGCGTGTCGGGTTCGCAGGTCGGCGCGAATGCGCTGTCCGCGACGTTCTATCCGACCGAATGCCGGACCACGGGTGTCAGCTGGGCGAACGGGATCGGACGCAGCGGCTCGGTTGTCGGCTCGATGGCGGGCGGGGCGATGCTGTCGATGGGGCTGTCGCTGCCGGCTGCATTTGCGATGGTCGCGGCACCGTGCGTGGTGGCCGCGCTCGCGGTGTCGGTGCTCGGCTCGGTGCGGGCAGCCGCTCGACTCGCCGGTCGTGCCGCGGCCGTGGGCGGAATGGCGGGCGAAGAAGCCTGAGCGGGAAGGGGAATGCGTTTGCCATGACACGGGGAGGCCGGGATGCGCATCAGGAGCAGGGCTCGATGACTAACAATATACAATTATATATAATGTCTGGAGGTAAATTGTCTTGCGTCCTCGATGAAACCCGATTCCACCTCTGCATCTCCGGACCCCGAGCAGATGCGCGCCGCGGCCGAATCGGCCTGCGCGCTGCTGAAGGTCCTGTCGAATCCCGACCGCTTGCTGCTGCTGTGCGAGCTGTCGCAACACGAATGCAGTGTCAGCGAACTCGAGGCGCGGCTCGACATCCGCCAGCCGACGCTGTCGCAGCAGCTCGGCGTGCTGCGGGACAACGCGCTGGTCCGCACGCGCCGCGAAGGCAAGAACATCCATTACTCGCTCGACAGTCCGGCCGCGATCGCGGTGATGGCCGTGCTGTACGAGCAATTCTGCGGCCCGGCTGCGAAGGGGAAGCGCGATGCAGCTTGATGTGTCTCATTTCACGCCGTGGCTGTCGCTCGCGGGCGGCGTGCTGATCGGGCTCGCGGCCGCCGCGTTCGTCGCGTTCAACGGCCGCGTCGCCGGAATCAGCGGCATCGTCGGTGGTTTGCTCGCGCGCCGTGCGGACGGGCGCGACTGGCGGTGGGCGTTCGTCGCGGGGCTGATCGTCGCGCCGCTCGGGTTGCGCGCGGCCGGAATCGGCGTGATGCCGCAGGTCGACGCGAGCTGGCCCGTCGTCATCTCGGCCGGCCTGCTGGTTGGAATCGGCACGCGTTACGCGGGCGGATGCACGAGCGGCCATGGCGTGTGCGGGTTGTCGCGCGGGTCGCTGCGTTCGCTGGTCGCGACGGCGACGTTCATGGCCGTCGGGTTTCTGACTGTGTTCGCGCGGCGGCACCTGCTGGGAGGCTGACATGGCTGCATGGTTCGCATTCGTTGCGGGGCTAGTGTTCGGCGGCGGGCTCGTCGTGTCAGGCATGGCCAATCCGCAGAAAGTCCTCGGTTTTCTCGATCTCGCCGGAAGCTGGGATCCGTCGCTTGCCTTCGTGATGGCCGGCGCGACGGGCGTCGGCGTGCTCGCATTCGCATGGGCGAAGCGCCGCACGCGGTCGTGGCTCGGCCTGCCGATGCAGTTGCCGACGGCGCGGGCGATTACCGTGCGCCTCGTGGCCGGCAGCGCCGCGTTCGGCGTCGGGTGGGGGCTGGCCGGGTTCTGTCCGGGGCCGGCGATCGTGTCGATCGGCTTCGGCTCGCTGAAGGGGATCGGGTTCGTCGTCGCGATGCTGGCGGGGATGGCTGCGTTCGAGTGGATCGAGCGGCGCCGAGCAGTGCCGAGCAGTACGATGACGGGCGAGCCGCGAGGCTGACGCGCGATCGTACGGCGTAGCGCGCGCCTGCGGGCCGGCTCTCATCGACGCTTCGGCGCGTCCGGGCTTCGGTCATGTCGAAGTGTCGGACGCGCACAAGCGTCAGGCATCGCACCACCGCGACATCCTGGCAGCAACCCGTCACGGGATCGGCACCGAACCCCGACGCATCAGGACGCCACCGTTCGTCGCTTCGGCAAGCATGCACGCAAAGCGCCGATCACCCCGCGCCATCCGGCGTGCGGCTCCGGCTCGACCACCGCCGTGCTCGCGGCCCCCGCACCGGTGGCCGCGAGCGACGCATGGCCGGCCGTTTCGATCGTCAGGCAATCACCGGCGTCGAGCACCCGGCGCATGTAGTGCGGTGCGTCCGGCAGCCAGTCGAGGCCACCGTGCCGGAGCGTGACGGCCAGCGCGCCGTCCAGCACGACGACCTGAGTGCCCTTGTCGAACCAGGCGAGGTGGCTTTGGCCGGCGTCCAGCCGGTAGTGTCGAGTCCGCATGGCGATTCCTTTTCCGGTTGCGCGCCTTCGCGTCCTGCGAGGCGATCGTATGTCGACAGGTTAGGGACGCCCGCCGATGCGCGACAGATTCAGGGGACGGGAATCTGTTGCGATGCAGGCATCAATTCACGCGGCTGTATCGGTCGGTTTTTCCGGAATCTGTATCTGGCATCCAGACAGCCGCGCGGGCACGATGGCCCGCATGAATCCTTCCCGCGACGCCTCCCGCCTGCATTTGCCGATTGCTGGCGAGCCGCTGTACGAACGGCTCGCCGAGCATTACCGACGCGTGATCGCCGCCGGTACGCTGGCGCCCGGCGACCGCATGCCGTCGGTGCGCGCGGTGATGGAGCAGCACGGCGTGAGCCTGTCGACGGCGATCCAGACGTTCCGACGGCTCGAGGACACCGGCTGGTGCCACGCGAAGCCGCGGTCCGGCTACTTCGTCCGACATCGCGCGGCCGCCGCGATTGAGACGCTGCGCGACAGCGACGCGCCGCCACTGATGTCGGTCGAGCCGCCGTTCGCGGGGCTGCACGAGCGCGTGTCGCGCGTGATCGATCTCGGCAACGCCGCGCCCGACGCGCTGAACCTCGGCGGCGCGTCGGCGTCGGCGGCGCTGTATCCGACGGCGCGCCTGCAGGCGCTCGCGATCCGGCAACTGCGGCACAAGCCGACGCTGCTGACCGATGCCGGGCCCGTTGGCGGCTCACCCGAGTTCCGGCAGGCGATGGCGAAGCGCGCGCTGTCGTTCGGGGTGACGGTGTCGCCGGACGACGTGATGTCGACGAGCGGCGGCGTCGACGCGGTGAACCTCGCGTTGCGTGCGGTCGCGCGCCCCGGCGACACGATTGCGATCGAATCTCCAGCGTTCTTCGGGCTGATCCAGTTGCTGGAGAGCCTCGGCCTGCGCGCGCTCGAAATCCCGGCCAGCCCGACGACCGGGCTGTCGATCGAGGCGCTCGAAGTGGCGCTGTCCGCGTATCCGGACATCAAGGCTGTCGTCGTCGTGCCGAACCTGCAGAACCCGCTCGGCAGCGTGATGCCCGACGACCGCAAGGCCGTGCTCGTCGCGCTGTGTGCGCGTCACGGCGTGGCCGTGATCGAGGACGAACCGTATCGCGAGCTCGTCGAAGCGCCGCAAGTCGTGAAGCCCGTGAAGGCCTGGGACCGCGACGGCACCGTGATCTACTGCCCGTCGTTCAACAAGGTGCTTGCACCCGGGATGCGGCTCGGCTGGATGAGCGCGGGGCGCTGGCATGCGCGCGTGAAGATGCTCAAGTTCGCGCAGAGCCGGCACAACGCCGCGCTGCTGCAGGCGGTGGCGGCCGAATTCGTCGGTTCGGGTGCGTTCGACCGCCATCTGCACCGGTTCCGCGAGCAGTTGCGCGTGCAGCGCGACGCGACGATCGACGCGATCGCGCGCCACTTTCCGGCCGGCACGCGGCTGAACCAGCCGCCGGGCGGCCTGATGCTGTGGGTCGCGCTGCCGGACGGCGTGCACTCGGAAGCGCTGTTCAATGCGGCGCTCGAGCAAGGGGTGCGCATCGCACCCGGCGCGATCTTTTCCAACACCGACCGCTTCGAAGCGTTCATCCGCGTCGGCTGCACGCGACCGTTCGACGCGCAGCTGGAAGCGGCATACGAGACGCTTGGCCGCCTCGTGCGCGCCGCGGTGGCTGTATAAACAGCCGCGCAGCGCGCCGTCGCGCAGCTGTGCCGTCGCACCGGCTCGGTCGGCAGGCAGGCTCAGCGGCTGGCGGTGTGGCCAGCGAGGTGCTGGCGGATCAGGGACAGATAGCGATCGCCAACCGAGAAATCGCGCACCGGCCGCGGCTGCGCCGTATGACGCAGCGTGGCCGGCGCACTGACGCCCAGGTACCGGCACAGGGCCGACGGATAGGGCTTGCGGGTGTGCCCGAGCTGTCGCGCCGCGCGCTCCACGCGCGTATCGCCGACTTGCGTACGGAGCCAGGCCAGCACTTGGCGATCGGTGTCGTTGACGATCCGGACCAGATGTTCCACTTTAAACAGGGACCCTTGTTGCATAAGGCTCTCCGGGATGCTCTCGTCGATAAATCGGGTCTGGCATCCACTCTAGCTACCATGAAAGGCCGCGCTGGAACTGGAGCCACCAACCAGTGCTGTCGACGGTAGCGCCCAGCTTTCGCCGCTACCGGAACTACTGGTTATTTATACAACTGGATATCCGTACAGTATTTTGAGCGGAGCGGGTTGTCAAGCGCAATGTCGGGCGTTGAAGGGGCTTAGGAGGGGGATGAGGCGGAAGGGGCGGCGCTCGGGCTCGAGCGCCGGGGAGAGGGTTAGGCTGCGTCTGTGCCGGCCATGATCGCTTCGACGCTTTCGGCGGTGATACCGCTGGAGCGCTCCCTGATCTTGACCCGTTTCAGCTTGCCCTTGTCGACGAGGCGGTAGACGGTGGTTCGAGAGATGCTGGTCATATCCATGACCGCGTTGATGCGATACAGCTTCTTAGGAGTGTGGTGGTTTCCCTGTTTCGACCTAGCGTGGTGGTCGCCAGAGTGCGTACGTTATGAAGCACTCTGGCACGTCGCAACACGATCTAGCGGACTATCGTATAGTCCTTGCCGTCAGCCTACGAGGCCCGAAGCTGGCACGGCATAGCTGGCGAGGTAGAACAACACGACGATCAACGTGCCAACGGCGAACACGATTCCCCATTTGCGATTCGACCACCGTTTGTAGGCGACCGCATTCAACACGCAGAACGCGAGGGCGGGCCAGAGCAGAAGTCCCAGCGTCGTCATCACAAAGACTGCATGAGGGCTGCAATGCTCCATGTCGTTGCAGCCCGTGGAATGTGAGGGAGGCGTTGGCCAGTGCATGTGGCTGAACGTGTAGACCGCTGCCCATGTGACCAGCAAACCCCACACGAAACCCAACGTCGCAAGCCCTATACGCTTCATTTCACTTCCCAAAAAAGGATTTCTTTCGAGTTGCCCAGGTCTGAGAATGCGTTGTCTCTTCGACCGCGAAACCATGACAGTGGGTTTTCCATCGACGTCATGCCAACACGGAAACGCAAAAACGACGCCCAAGAGGGCGTCAACGTGTCTTTGTTCCACAAATCGATGTGACCGCCGCTAAGGTTATCGGATGAATCGCCTTCTTGCCGCCAATAACCGAAAAAGTAGATGATCCCTGTTCGGCTTTTCACCTTGCTCTGCCAATCTGCACCGGTAATGTTCTCCGGTTTGCCCAGACCTAAGAAGGGTTGCAGCTTCAACCACTCGGCTAGTTCATAGGCACGAGTTGCCGTAGCCCTTCCGTCAAGTATGAGACGACCTAAGTCTTTCTTTCCGGGCATGGGCTTCACGACCTTCTGCGAAAACGACTTCATGTCGCTTCCAACGCTGTGAAAGGTGACACTCATGCGGATGGCGCACTGGTTCTCGTATTGACCGGTCGGATCGTCGTAGGGGTCTTTCTTGGGGTAGGCGTTCCAAAGCTCTTGAAAAGACAGAGCCTTCAGTTGAGCCGGCTTGACCGATTCACGAGTGTTGTTCGAGCGTACCTTCAAAGGTTTGTTCGGCATGGTCAAGCCTCATTTTGCTTAGCGATTGCGTCGTCACCCAAGTAGACCGTGTAGTCGTCAGGGCGGTGGCCGGTATGGACGCGCGGAAGCATGCCGCTCGCATCGAGGCGTCCTTGGAACACTCGACCATCCGCTGTTTCGATGTAGTAGGGGTAACCTTCCGGACCATCGAAGGTCACCTTTACTTGCTCGTCATATAACTCGACCAAGGTGGACGCAACGGCCCCCGCGGCGGCAATACCGGCAGCAGCGAAACCAGAAGAAACCTGCCGGCCGCTACCCCCTAAGTCGTCATCGCACCATGACTCGCCGCTGAGCGTTGCAATAATGCGCGGTGGCCGCGGGCATTTGCACATGACGATGTCGCCATCCAGGGCAACCTCCGCTATGAAGCTCAAGCGATAAGGTCCCCCTGACTTTGCGATGACGCCGTTGCTCTTACAGGCAGCGCAAAATGCTTGACCTCCAATCAAAGCGACTTGGTGGCCCATGAAGGTAAATGGTGGCCCGTCCGCAGGTAGAACGGTGCCACCACTGGACAAAACATCACCCACAGACGCGATTCTTCTTTTCATTTTTGGCCCTCTCAGAAAACCTAATCTTAGTCGCGTGGATGCGTAACTTATCTCAATAGTGCCGAGGGGCGCTATATCGTCTTTTTCAAGAACCAGTTGATCTTGTGAGGAAGGCCATGAGCCTTATGCAACCGAGGATGGCTTCCAGACTCCGGTAGCTGAGAGCTTCAACATGTCGCGAGCTTTTGCGCCAGTCAGGTCGACGTCGGCACAATCTCCGACCGAGAGCAGCAAACTGCCTTGGGACCACCAGATGAAGCCATCCGGTGCGGCGGCCGCAAGCAGGCCCGCAGCCGTTGGCCATTCGGACAGGGTCAGCGAGTCGGGGCGGGCGCGGCGGTCCTGGCGTGGGCGTCGGCGGCGTAGCGCGCGTCGGTCAGCGTGCCGAGGAATGCGACGAGGTCGTCGATTTCCGCTTCGGTCAGCGCGGGCGGAGTGCCGGGGCGGCGGTTCATCGGCGTCGAGTTGACGTTGATGTTGCCGCGGTACGCGGGCGGCACGTCGTCGAACGTCGCGGCGCCGTGATACCAGTGACGCGGATCGGTCGAGCGCGTGTTGTAGAACGCGACGGCGTCGCGCAGCGACGTGAACACGCCGTTGTGCATGAACGTCTGCTTCACCGCGACGTTGCGCAGGCCCGGCGTGCGCAGGTAGCCGCACCACTGGTCCGGCTCTGGCCAGCGCAGCCGGCGCGCGGTGTCGCACAGCCCGTTGTCGAAGTGGCGCGGGTCGCGACTGGCCGGCAGCGCGCGGTTGCGCGGCACGGCGATCGCGTCGTAGCCGAAATCGGTAAACAGTGAGCGTTCCGGGCGGCTCGACGTGTCGGATAGCGTATGGCAGGTCATGCAGTTGCCCTTGTCCGGATTCTTGAACAGCGCGAGGCCGCGCAATTCCTGCGGGGTGAGGGGCGTGCGGTTGCGCAGGTACGCGTCGAAGCGGGACGTGAACGGCGCCATCTCGTCGCTCTGCAGATACGCTTGAACCGCCGCGCCGAGCGCACGCACCATCTGCTCCGGATCGCGCCGCACGCTGTCGCTGAAGCGCGCGGCCAGCGCCGGCGCGAGTTCGGTCGCATCGACGTTGCGCAGCAGCGCGGCGGGCGAGCGGTTGTTCATCTCGTTCGGATCGAACAGCGGCCCGCGGACCTGCTCGGCGAGCGTATCCGCGCGGCCGTCGCTGAACAGGCCGCCGAACGGCGACGGCGCGGGCGCGTCGTCATCCTGGTAGAAGTGGCGGCGCGGCACGTAGCGCACATACAGCAGCGACGGCGCGTTGCGCTGGCTGAAGCGTCCGGGCTGGCTTCCTTCCGGCACGCCCGGGCCGGCGAGCGACGCCGCGGACAACGTCGGCGCGAACGCACGGCCGGGATCGTGGCAGCCCGCGCACGACATCCCGCGCGGCTCGGACAGGCGCGGGTCGAAGAAGATCCGGCGGCCGAGCGCGACGAGCGTCGGATCGGGTGCGAAACGCGCAGTCGCCGCGTCGACCTTGGCCGTGACCTGCGGCGTGCCGTTGCCGATCGTGCCGACGACGCGCGCGGGCGGCGCGCCGGGCAGCAGGTCCGTTTCGGAAGGCGCGGCGTGGGCCGGGAGCGCCAGGCCGGCGAATGACGCGAAGGCGAGCATGCGGACGGTGCGCCCGCCCGATTCTGTCATCGATATCCGTTTCCCGGCCGCACGCGAAAGGCGGCCGTCACGTCGAACCTCGTCACTCACGGTGCGATGAACCCCGTCTTGTCGCACGCGAGCGTCGTGCCCGACTGGTTGCACGACGCGAGCAGCTTGCCGGCCGCCGAATACGCGTGGAAGACCCAGCCCGTCGCCGGCGCCGGACGCCGCTCCATGATCAGGAAGCCGAAGCTGTTGTTGTGCGACAACCGGTCGATGACCGCGCCGGGCGCGGGCGTCAGGCCCGCCGGGAACGGGTCGGGCAGCGCGACGTCGAGGTTGTCGCCGGCGTTGCCCGACACGATCGTTGCCGGATGGCCGGACGCGAAGTTGATCGCCTGGAAGTCGTGCACGTGGCCGTGCAGTGCGACGTGCACGCCCGGCGGGTAGTACGCCTGCGCGTTGAGGCTCGACATCACCGACTGCAGCGCGAGGTTGCCCGGCGCGGGCGTGCTGCCCGCGATCGGCGCGAACGCTAGGATCGGGTGGTGGTTCGTGAAGATCGTCGTCGTCATGCCGGCCTTCGATGCGAGCGCGGCCACTGTCTGGAACTGCTTCTGGTAGATCTGGAATTGCGTGTCGGTCGCTTTTAGCGCGTTGCGGCCGACCTTCGCGCTGTCGAACACGATCACCTGCGTGCCGCCGCCGAGCGACACCGCATACGGTTCCGAATAGTTCGCGTTGCCGTCGTTGGCCGGATCGTTGCACGAACGTGCGCCGCTGTAGGGCTGCGGATCGAGGAAGCGGAACCAGCCCTGGCCGCCGCGCGCGCATTCCTCGTGGTTGCCGCGCACGACGACCCACGGCGCTTTCGCGAGCAGCGGCGCGGCGGGGCGGAACAGGTCCGCCTGCCACGTGTCCCAGCCGTAGCCCCACGGGCTGTCCTTGCAGCCGGCGATGTCGGGCGGGCACGCGTTCTCGCGGTAGTGGTAGTCGCCGACGTGCAGCACGAGATCCGGCGACAGCTTCGCGACGCTCGCGGCGATCGTCTCGAACGGCCAGACCGTCGCATCGTTGCACGCCTGCCACGCGTTGTCGGCCTTCTTCATCCGGCAGCCGGTGTCGGCGATGATCGCGACGCGCTGCGGCAGCGCCTTCGGCAGCGGCAGCGCGCGGCCCGCGACGCTCGCGCTTTGCGCGTCGGCCGGCAGCGTCGTCTCGCAGACCGACACCGGGAAGCTCGACGGCTTCGAATCGGCCGGGTCGCTGGCGGTCGGCCGCTGCGGCACGGTCGCGGCGCCCGCGCGCAGCGTCATCCGCGACACTTTGCCGTCGACCGAAAGTTGCGGGCACAGCGGATCGCTGGCCGATGCGGGCGCGTAGTTCGTGATCACGCGGGCGATCGCCTGGTTCGCGTCGCCGATTTCGACCCAGGCGGCCTGGACGTTGATCGGGGCGCTGGCCGGATCGGCGGGCGAGTCGATATGGTTCGAGCACGCAGACAGCGTCGCGAGGGCCGCGAGCGCCGCGAGCGAGGCAACGCGCGCGGACACGGCGCGCAGGAGGAGTCGTCGCATGGAGGTCACCGTTGAAAAGCCGTCAACATACGCAATACGAATGTAAGAAATATGAAGCCGGATCGGCAGGTGCGTGGCGGTGCGCTGCCGTCGACGCATTCTCCGCGAATTGCGGAGCCGCGTCTGGCGGAAGCAGCAACCGGTCGGAGGACGGACTCGGCGATCGCGTGCCGTCTGGTGCATCGGACGATCTCTTGACCTCAAGCCGGCTTGAGGTTGCACACTGGCGTATCGCCTTCAGAGGGCATACACGAGGAAACAGCGATGAACCACACACCGTCAGCGAATGTCGAGCAGGCCGCACTCTGGAACGGTCCATCCGGCCGCGCGTGGGTCGACACGCAGGCGGCGATAGACACGATGTTTCGGCCGTTCGCGGAGACGCTCGTCGAAGCGGCCGCCGCGACGCAGGCGCGGCACGTGCTCGATGTCGGCTGCGGCACGGGCGCCGTGACGGTGGCCATCGCGCGGCGGCTCGGGGCGGACGGCAGTTGCACCGGCATCGACGTGTCGGCGCCGATGCTCGACGCGGCGCGGGCACGCGCCGAACGCGACAGCGTGCGCGCCGACTTCATCCGCGCGGACGTGCAGACGCATGCGTTCGTTCCCGCGCAATTCGACCTGATCGTGTCGCGCCTGGGCGTGATGTTCTTCGACGATCCGGTTCGTGCGTTTTCGAACCTGCGGGGCGCGGCGGCGGATGGCGCGAGCCTGTGCGCGATCGCGTGGCGCAGTGCGGCGGACAACCCTTTCATGACGACCGCCGAGCGCGCTGCGGCGCCGCTGCTGCCGAACCTGCCGCCGCGCGTGCCGGGCACACCCGGACAGTTCGCGTTCGGCGACCGGGAGCGGGTCGCGTCGATCCTTGGCGCGAGCGGCTGGACCGGTGTCGACATCCGGCCGCTCGTCGTGTCGTGTGTGCTGCCCGCGCACGCGTTGACCGACTACGTGTCGCGGCTGGGGCCCGTCGGTCTCGCGCTGCGCGACGTGGATGACGAGACTCGCGTGCGCGTGGTCGAAACGGTCTGCGCGGCGTTCGAACCTTATGTCCACGGCGACGAAGTGCGTTTCGATGCCGCGTGCTGGATGATCGGCGCGCATAGATGAGTGGCAGCCCGCTGCGCTACGGCCCCCGCCGCGCGCGCAGCATCAGCCACGCGCATCCCGCCGCAACCATCGCGAGCCCGGCCAGCACGGCCTCGACGCCGAGCGCGACGCCGCCCGGCATATCGCCGGAATCCGGTTCCGGCGGCCGCGCCGTGAACATCGCGCCGGCGCCGCCAATCAGCAGCGCCGCACAGATGCACCAGTAAACCTTGCCGCGCCGTCCGGCCGCCCATATCCGCCACAGCGCGAGGCCGAGCCCCGCGAGATACAGCAGCGCAAACGTGCCGAGCGCGATGGTGTCGCCGACGAGATCGTGCGATCCGCCGCTCATCGCGCGTCTCCCCAACTGATCGCGGCCGCGCAGGCGGCCAGCGCATGCGCGTTCATTCCGCCTCCGTCGCGTGCAATCGTGGCGCGCGCCCGGATGTGGCGCGCATTGTGTGATGTTACCCGGTGAAAGATTTTCGAGGTGAGTCGACAATCCGACAGCGGATGGTTTTTTAACGACCGTAAAGAAATCTTACGTTCAATTCGGAAACGGTTCGGCGTTCACGACACGCGAGCCCGGCTGCAGGCCCGTCGAATAGCGATTTACGCAGGTTGGCACAGCCTTTGCGTAATTCGGGGTAGGTCCAGACGGAGGCATCCATGCTTGTACGGGGTAGCAGCGCAACTGTAACGAGGTCGAACGAGCGTTGTAATTGCTCCGCGCATTCGTCGGGTGATTCATCGCTATCGTGCGTGGACGTACTGTCTGCATCAGAGCTCTCTGCACTCATGGAATGTGCGTGCAGTGAGGCGATGCGCGATGTACTCGAGCCCGGACAAACGTCGGTGGGTGTCATCACGCACCTGTTGCGCGTCACGCAATCGCAACGAAAGCTGGAGATTCGGGGCACGGCGACGTTTCGGTCGCGCGACCGTGATCTCTACTGGTTCGACTTTGTTGCCACCGACAGAGGGAAGCCGATCGTGAGCGGAAGTCACGCCCGGATTGTCGTGCCGGCCACGCCCTGATCGCCTGGGTATCGATCTTGTTTCGACTGAACTCGGGTCATGGTTTTTATTTTAGATGTACTAAAGGAAGGTGAAAATGAACTTGGCGTCTCGTGCTGACAGTAATGCACTCTTTGACGATGCTTTCGAGACTTTGCCGCAATCGGAAGTGCGCAAGCATCAGGACAGGCTTTGGACGACGCAGTGGAACTATCTCCGGTCCATGTCTTCGTTCTATCGAACCAAGCTGTCCCGCTGGATCACCGACGAAGTCACGATTGACTCGTTGCAGGAGCTTCCGTTCACGGAAAAGGACGAGCTACGAATCAGCCAGGAAAATGCGTCGCCGTTCGGCGACTACGTTGCTTGCGGCGAGTCTCGCGTGGCGCGACTGCATCGTACGTCCGGTACAACCGGCCGCCCGTTGATTCTTGCGAACAGCGCGGCAGACGCGCAGCGGATTGCTCACGTTGGCGCCCGCTCGATGTGGGCCGCGGGACTGCGGCCCACCGACCGCGTGGTCCATTGTCTGAACTATTGCATGTGGACCGGCGGCTTCACTGACCACACGATCCTCGAGGCGACAGGCGCCACAGTGATCCCTTTCGGTGTCGGCAACACGAAGCTGCTGATCGACTCGATCGTCAACCTCGGGATCAACGCGATTTCGTGTACGCCTTCCTATCCGGGGCTCATCGAGCAGATCCTGCGGGAGTCGGGAGATCTGCGCCCCCGTGACCTGAAGCTGACGCTTGGTCTGTTTGGCGGTGAGGCCGGGTTGGACAACCCCGATCTGAGAAATGCGATGGAGGAGAAGTGGGGATTCAAAGTACGCAACGCGAACTTTGGTCTGTCGGAGGTGTTGAGTATTCTCGGCGGTCAAACGGACTGGACCCATGATCTGCTGTATCACGCGAGCGACGTTGTGTTCGCGGAGATCCTGGACCCCGTCACGCTCGAGCGCCTTCCGGTCGAGGAGGGAACCGTAGGTGAGCTTGTGTGCACGCACTTGCAGAAGGAATGCCAGCCTTTGGTCCGATAT
Organism: Burkholderia sp. Ac-20353; assembly: GCF_017104785.1. Lineage (NCBI taxonomy): Bacteria > Pseudomonadati > Pseudomonadota > Betaproteobacteria > Burkholderiales > Burkholderiaceae > Burkholderia > Burkholderia sp. Ac-20353. The sequence continues at coordinate 23,907 of NZ_JAAGPL010000055.1, forward strand.
CGGACCCGAGACGTCGTTACGGTAACCGGCACCGACCCCGGTCCAGACGGGCGAACGGCCTGGCGTTTCCGCGTCACCGGTCGCACCGACGACATGTTCAACGTCCGGGGCATCAACGTTTTCCCGAGCGCGGTGCGTGTTGCCGTCGAATCCGTTCCGCAATGGGCGTCGGGAATCTTCCGGATCGTGCTGAAGGGCGATGGACCTTATGACCGCATCACGATGACGGTTGAAGCCGCCCAACGGTTGCCGATCACGCAGTGGGCCGAAGCAGCGGCGCAGGTCGAGGCGGCGGTTCGAAGCAAGGTCGGCTCGACCGCACAGGTCACGATCGTGCCGTTCGAGCATTTCCCCCGCACCGAAGGCAAGACCCGCTGGGTCGAAAAGGAGGCGTGATGAGCTACGCAATCGTCGAGAAGTCGGGCGCCGTGTCGACTGTCACGCTCAATCGGCCGGAACGCCTCAATGCGATCAGTGGCGATCTGCTGGACGATCTTCATCGGGCACTCGTCGAAGTCAATTCGGATGAAGGCTGCAAGGCTATCGTATTGACCGGTGCAGGTCGGGCGTTCTGCGCCGGGGATGATCTCAAGGAGTTCGGGAAACAGACGGAGAGTGACGCGAGCATTCGCAGCCATGTCGAGCGCATTCAACAGATCACGCGCGATCTCATGTTCAACGGGAAGCCGGTTGTCGGTGCAATTCACGGATTCGCTGTGGGCGGGGGCTTTGAATGGTTGCTCAACTGCGACCTCGTGGTCGCGTCCGAAGAGTTGGTCTGCTTCTTCCCGGAAATGGAGTGGGGGCAGTTTGTCACCGGAGGCGTCACGCATCTGTTGCCGAAAATTGTCGGCTACCAGCGGGCAATGGAACTCTGGCTGCTCGGTGAGCGACAGACTGCGCTTCAATTGCAGTCTCTCGGCCTGGTGAACCGTGTGGTCAACGGAGACGAGGTTGTTGCGACAGCGCACGCGCTTGCAGCCCGCGTCGCAGAGCGTTCGTCGTTTTCGGTGTCACGTCTCAAACGTCTGGTAACCGAAGAGCTTTCAACGGACCTTGCCCGTAGCCTCGAACTCGAGCAGCGGGCGACGGTTGCTGCATTCGCGACACCGGACGCTGCCGTGCGCGTACAAACTTTTGCAATGAGGAAATGAAAATGGATATCAAGGCGCTGACGTTCGATTATTTCGGGACTCTTGTCGATGTCGACAAGGGCGGCATGGCCGGCATCGCCGAGGTGATGCGCATCCTTGGTGTGGACGCTTCTCGTCCGATCTTCGAGATCTACCTCGAGTGGGACATGCGCAATGTTCGCCTGTACCGAGGCGGCGCGTACCGCAGCTACCGCGCTGTCGCCCAGGATGCGTTGACCAGCTGCTTCAACGACCTGTTCCCGAAGGCCCTCGATGGCCACGACGCCGAGAAGCTGACCGATACGCTGCTTACCCATCTGGTCGAAGAGTCGCCGCCGCACGCCGACGCAGTGAGCTTCCTCGAGTCGGTAACCACACGATACCCGTTGATGCCCATTACGAACATGGACAGTGATCTTTGGAAGCGCAGCCAGTTGGTGAGCTACTTCGAGCATGTCACGACTGCCGAGATGGCGAAGGCATACAAACCGTCGCAGCTCATCTTCAGTCTGGCGCTCGATCGCTTGGGGGTTGGCGCGCAGAACGTCCTGCATTGCTCGCTCGCAAGCTGGGCCGACATCGATGGCGCGAAGCCGCTCGGAATGAACGTCGCGTGGATCAATCGCAGCGGAGACAAGCTCGGGCCGTGGCAGCCTCGGCCGGATTTTGAATTCGAAACACTGTCGCCGGTTCGGGACATCTTGCGATAGCAGCAGCTCAACACTTCAGGGGAACCAGGATGAATCGCATCGCCTTGATGTATGCGGCAGCCACGATTGGACTGGGAATGACGGGCGCAACGTGGTGCGCCAATGCTGAAACGGTAGTGAAGATTGGCGCAGCGGGTCCGCTGACAGGGAGTTCTGCCCAAAGCGGCAAGGACGACGAGCGCGGAGTTCAGTTGGCCATCAACGAACTCAATGCGAAGAAGCTCGTCATCGGGGGGCAGCCGGTGCGATTTCAGCTGGTGTCGGTTGACGACCAGGGCGATCCGAAGATTGGCGTCAACGTCGCACAGAAGCTGGTGGACGACGGTGTCGTGGCGGTTATCGGACACTACAACTCCGGTGTGAGTATTCCGGCGGCCCGCATCTACAACGACGCGCACGTTGTCATGATCACCGGCGCGTCGTCCAACCCGCAACTGACAAAACTGGGGTACCCGTACGTGTTTCGTCTCGCGACGAATGACAACGTCATGGGCGGTCGAATGGCCGTTTATGCGTCGAAGGTCCTGCGCGCGCAGCGGGCAGCAGTCATCGATGACCGCACCGCGTATGGCGCGGGCGTAGCAGACGTGTTCGTCGATACGGCCCGGAAGAACGGATTGCAAGTCGTTTCGCGGCAATACAGCAGCGACAAGGCCACCGACTTCAAGGGTATCCTGACTCAGATCAAGGCGACAAATCCGCAGGTCGTTTTCTATGGTGGCTACTATGCCCAGGCCGCGCTGCTGGCGCGCCAGATGACGGATCTCGGTATTGACGCGGTCCTCGTTGGCGGCGATGGCATCTGTTCTCCCGAGTTCGCAAAGCTTTCGAACAACGTCCTCAATAACAGGATGTATTGTGCGCAGGGCGGTACGCCTCTTGATAGTCTGCCCGACGGAAAGCGTTTTCGTGAACGATTCAGGACTGCGTATGGCGCAAATGTAGACACGTATGCGCCGGCGTTCTATGCGGCGACGATCGTTGTCGTCGATGCGATGCGGAAGGCGAATTCAACGTCTCCCGACGCGTTCTCCAAGATTCTCCACCAGGACCCGTTCAACAGCATGCTCGGCCCGGTCAGGTTCGACCCGAACGGGGATTGGGTGGATGCGCCCGTGACCATGTACAGGCTCTCGGATGGCAACCTGACGCCTGTCGAACAGAAGTAGGCGGTCGCTGTTCTCCAATTTCGTACCGTCGTCATTTCGGGCCGCCGCAACGCGGCCCGCTTTTTCCTGGAAGCAATTCACGCGGAGATCATATGATTGGTGATGGAGCTATGGTGACCTTGAGTCGCCGCGTAGGAACGCAGGATCTTGCGTCAGCCTACGGAGATGGCACGGAAGAAAGGTATCCCGATGTCATGTCGACACCTGCGATGCTCGCGTTGATGGAGCGTGCGTGCGCGGAAATCATGCGAGGCGAACTCAACGAGGGACAGTTGTCGGTCGGGGTGAACACTCAACTGACCCATTCAGCGCCGACCCCGGTTGGCGTCGACGTGACGGCCACCGCTACGTTCAGGTCGATGGACGGAAACGTGTACGTGTTTGACGTTGTAGCCAACGATCCAAAGGGGCAAGTCGGGCGGGGCACGCATGCGCGGGCTGTTGTCGATCGAGCCGGAATCGAGAAGCGTGCTGCGTCGCGTAAGACGGTTCACGACGGGGAACCATGAATATTTTGCTGCTGGTAAGCTGGATCGGTCTGCCACAGTTTTGCGAACGATAATGGACGAGCAAAATCCCCGAGCCGCTGAACGGGCGTCTGACCTGAAGTCGGCGATTGATTCCGACTGTTGGCGTGACGCGCGGCGCACCGCAGCCCTTCGGTTCCGCACTTACGTGCTCGCCGTCAGCGACGACGCTGTCGCGTTGGAGTCTTCGTCGCCAGGCAGTGGCGAGGACCTGGCCGCGTGTTGCCGCATCGACATCGACAATCAGGATTGCGCCGGGATTCTTGACGCGGCCCGGCAAGTGCAGCCTGCCGACTGCGCGGCTTCCGTGGCTGTGCAACTGGCCGACAGGCAGCTCGAATGTGCCGTTGCGTCGGTCAACTGGGGGTCGTCCGAACTCTTCCTCATCGCTTTCCGGCGTCGAGAAAGTGAAGCGCAGCCATTGGACGATCTTATGGCGCTGCTGCGGGTTACATTCGGCGTCACGGTCAAGTCCTACTTCGACCTGATTGCACACCAGACGCTGGTTGAAGAGCAGAAGGCGATCATTGACCACATCGGCGACGGATTGATGGTGCTCGGTCGCGGCGGCGTAGTCCGGCACGCGAGTACGGTCGCCGGTCATATTCTCGGCATCGATCCCGTGAAGAGCATCGGAAAGCCGCTCGGCGACCTGATCGATTTCGAGCCCATCATCGCGCCGATATTTACCACGGGCGCAGGTTACGTGGATCGTGAGCTCATCATCGATTCGCCGGCCCGCCATCTGCATTTGATGGACACCGCGATCCCCATCAAGAACAGTTGCGGGCAGGTTGTGTCGGTCGTCAACACGTTCCGCGAGATCAAGCGCGTGCGCAAGATTGCCGGCAAGTATGCGGGCAACTATGCACGTTATACGTTCGAGAGCATCGTTGGCCAGAGCGAGAGTCTGCTTGCAGCCGTGAGTGCTGCGCGCAAGGCGGCGCGCGGATCTGCCAATCTGCTTCTGAGCGGCGAGAGCGGCGTGGGCAAGGAGGTTTTCGCTCAGGCCATCCACAATGCGAGTTCACGCAATGCTCAATCATTCATCGCAATCAACTGTGCTGCATTGCCGCATGACTTGATCGAGAGCGAACTGTTCGGTCATGCGCCTGGCAGCTTTACAGGGGCGACAAGGGATGGACGCCCGGGGAAATTCGAGTCGGCAGATGGCGGCACCGTGTTTCTCGACGAGATATCGGAACTCCCGATTGACGTTCAGGCCAAGCTGCTCAGGGTCCTGCAGGAGCGGGAAGTCACGAGGCTCGGCGATACTCGGGGAATTCCGATCGACGTCCGTATCATCTGTGCAAGCAACCGTGACCTCGCGGCAATGGTTGCCGCGAAGGAATTCCGGGAGGATTTGTACTATCGGTGCAATGTGATTGAAATCGCAATCCCGCCTCTGCGTTCGCGCCGGGAGGACATTACCGCAACCGCGAACTTCTTCCTGCGCAAGTATGCTGCGTTGCTCGACAAGCACATTTTCGGATTCAGCGAACAAGCTCTGGCGCAGATGAACGACTACGATTGGCCGGGGAACGTTCGGGAACTCGAGAACCTCGTGGAGCGGGTCGTCAACCTGAGCGATGACGAGGTCATTTGCGATGTGTCTGTACTCCTTCGTCCTCAGCGTGGTGCTTCCGGCGGCAAAGCAGATGGACCGCCCAAGGACCCGGGCGACAGTACCGAGTCGCGCGGCCACCAACAGGTGCAGCCCCTGAAAGACGTCGAGCGCGACGCGATCAGCCGTGCGCTTGCCGCGTGTCAATTTAATGTCACGCGTTGCGCCGCCGTGCTGGAGATATCCAAGCCAGCCCTTTACGCGAAGGTCAAGCGATACCGCATCAAACTCGAGCGCCCCATTCACTGACGCTCAGCGGCAGGGGTTAAGGTCATATGATCAAAAAGTCAGACCCCCAGTTGCAAACCAACCTATACTTTGCGGGAGTCGGCTGGCGCTCAAGCGCAATCGTTACGTGTGTTCAAAACAAAGTGCGACGAAGAGGCATTCGCCATGACAAATTCTCGTGAACACTTGACTGGAGACGTGCCGTCATGAAGCCGTCAATCATCGTGGTCTTTTCGCTCGCGCTCGCTGGATGCGCTGCGAACCCAGGCATGTCAAACAATGCGCCGGCATCGCGCACGGAAAGCTGCAAGGTCACGTCAGATCAAGAGATTGCGGGGTTGTTTGATCGGTGGAATCAGTCATTGCAAACCGGGGACCCCCACAAGGTGGTCGCCAACTATGCGGAGCGGTCGATTCTTCTTCCAACCGTATCCAACAAGCCGCGCTTGACAGCCGCTGACAAAGAGGACTACTTCCATCATTTTCTACAAGATGGTCCGTCTGGAAAGATTGACTTCCGCTTCATTGAACTGGGGTGCAATTCAGCCGTGGATGCCGGGCTTTACACGTTTACGTTCGCAAGGACTGGCGCGGTTGTGAAGGCTCGCTACACCTACACGTATCACTGGGATGGGGTGCAATGGCTGATTACAAGCCATCACTCGTCGGCCATGCCGGAGAAGAAATAACCGGTCGGCATGCCGAGCGCCGGCGGGCCGGCATCGCGCCCGCGCGAATAACTATTCCGGTGCCGTAATCGCCAATCGCAAACCAACTCGGAAGCAGCTCGGAGCGCAGGGCGGAGAGTCCACCGACGGCGTCGAGCATCGACTTGTCGATAGCCGTCAGCCAATCGATGGTTTTGATTTTCCCTTTGAGCTGGCGCGTTGCCAGATCGCCTGGCGCACCGCCATCGAGACCGGGCATCATCCACGAAATCCAATACTCGGTCGGTTCGTTTTCGTTGTCTGCCGTCGGCGACAGATCGACCGCAAAGCCAGCATGCCCGTGGGCCGCGCTGAGCTGCTTCGTGGCGCCAGCCGCACCTGCTTTGGCTCCCCGCGATCACCCCGCATCGGGGATTCCCTGAGTCGATGAAAATCTATTTTTTTCCTAATGTGGTGTGTGTAAGTTTACTTTCACTTTCATTTGCCCGACCGCCGTCGTGATGCCGACGCCGTCCTCGCCCGCCGTGTCCGATGCCGAACTGTCGATCGCCGCGTGCATCGCGGCGGCGATGCCGTCGCTGACGCCGATCCACCGACGGATGGGCGAGTACGTACTCGCCAATCCGTTCCGCGCGGCGACGATGCGGATCGACGAGCTCGCGCAGGCGGTCGGCGCGTCGATCGCGACCGCGAACCGCTTCGCGAAGGCGCTCGGCTTCGACGGCTATCCGGCGATGCGCGCTGCGCTCGTGCGCGGTTTCGAGGCGACGCTCGGGCCGGTCGAGCGGCTGCGTTCCGCGCAGGAGCACGAGGCCGGCGTGCGCGGCGCCGCCTGGATCGACGCGGTGTTCGACCAGGCAGTCGAGAACATTGAGGACACGCGCGCGCACCTCGACGCGGCGAACGTCGAGACGGCGGTCGAGGCGATCGTCGCGGCGCGGCGGGTGCTGATCCTCGGCGCCGGGTCGAGCGCGTTTCTCGCCGGCCTGATGGAGCACGGGTTGTCGGTCTGTCACGACAACGTGCAGTCGCTCGCGCTGCTCGGTGGCCCGTCGCATGCGGCGCGGCGCCTGTACACGGCCGGCGCGCGCGATCTGGTGATCGCGATTGCGTTTCCGCGCTATGTCGAGGATACGATCGAACTCGCGCGACGCACGGCCGCGCGCGGCGCGCAGGTGCTCGCGCTGACCGACGGACCGCATTCGCCGCTCGTGCCGATCGCGTCGCTGTCGCTGTTCGTGACCGCGAAGCGGCGTTTCGCGGCAACCTCGGAAGCGGCCGTGCTCGCGACGATCGAGGCGCTGATCGATGCGGTCGCGCTGCGCACGCACCGCTCCGCGAAGGCCGCGGCGGACATGACCGAATTCCTGTTGCCGTGGCTCACGCAGCCGCAGGCCGCGCTGTCGGCGACGAACCCTTCGTCTGATCGTTCGAGGAAGTCATGACTTCGAACCGAACTCCGTCCGCACTCGCGCTGCCCGAGCAGCGCGTGATTGCGGTCGACGACCTGTCGGTGACGTTCCACCGCGAGGGCGTGACGTTCGACGCGGTGCGCGGGGTGTCCTTCCACGTCGATCGCGGCGAGACGCTCGCGATCGTCGGCGAGTCGGGCTCAGGCAAATCGGTCACGTCGCTCGCGCTGATGCGGCTCGTCGAGCACGGCGGCGGCGTGCTCGCGGGCGGCCGGATCGCGCTGCGGCGGCGCAACGGCACGCAGCTCGACCTCGCGCAGGCGAGCGCCGCGACGATGCGCAGCGTGCGCGGCGCGGATATCGCGATGATCTTCCAGGAACCGATGACGTCGCTCAACCCGGTGTTCACGGTCGGCGACCAGATCAGCGAGGCGATCGCGCTGCACCAGTCGAAGTCCGCGTCCGACGCGCGCGCCGAGACGCTGCGGCTGCTCGATCTCGTGCGGATTCCGGAGGCGCGCCGCGTGTTCGCGCGCTATCCGCACCAGCTGTCGGGCGGGATGCGGCAGCGCGTGATGATCGCGATGGCGCTGTCGTGCCGGCCCGCACTGCTGATCGCCGACGAACCGACCACCGCGCTCGACGTGACGATCCAGGCGCAGATCCTGCAACTGATCCGCGGCCTGCAGGACGAGATGAACATGGGCGTGATCTTCATCACGCACGACATGGGCGTGGTTGCCGAGGTGGCCGACCGCGTGCTCGTGATGTATCGCGGCGAGAAGGTCGAGGAGGGCGAGTCGGAGCGGATCTTCGCGGCCCCCGTCCATCGCTATACGCGTGCGCTGCTGGCGGCGGTGCCGCGACTCGGCTCGATGCAAGGGACCGACTTGCCGGAGAAATTCGCGCTGCTGAAGATCGACGTGCCGGTGCCGGTGCCGGTGCCGGCGCCGGCGAATGATACGGCAGAGGCCGCATCACCGGCGGGCAGCGCGAACGGCGAGGCGGTCGCACCCGCACCCACGCTCGCAACGACGCCCGCACCCACGCTCGCACAGCCGCCCATCGATCCCGATGCCCCGCCGATCCTGCGCGTGCGCGACCTCGTCACGCGCTTCCCGGTGAAGAGCGGCCTGTTCGGCCGCGTCGCGCAATACGTGCACGCGGTCGAGCGCGTCAGCTTCGAACTGCGCGCGGGCGAGACGCTCGCGCTCGTCGGCGAATCCGGCTGCGGCAAATCGACGACCGGGCGCTCGCTGTTGCGCCTCGTCGAATCGCAAAGCGGCTCGATCGAATTCGACGGCCGCGACATCAGCACGCTGAAGGGGCACGACCTGCAGGCGCTGCGCCGCAATATCCAGTTCATCTTCCAGGATCCGTTCGCGTCGCTGAACCCGCGTCTCACGGTCGGCTTCTCGATCATGGAGCCGCTGCTCGTGCACGGCGTCGCGAGCGGCAAGGCCGCGCAGGAGCGGGTCGACTGGCTGCTCGACAAGGTCGGCCTGCCGGCGGAGGCCGCGCGCCGCTATCCGCACGAATTCTCGGGCGGCCAGCGCCAGCGGATCGCGATCGCGCGCGCGCTCGCGCTGAATCCGAAGGTCGTGATCGCCGACGAATCGGTGTCCGCGCTCGACGTGTCGGTGCAGGCGCAGATCGTCAACCTGATGCTCGACCTGCAGCGCGAGCTGGGCGTCGCGTACCTGTTCATCTCGCACGACATGGCGGTCGTCGAGCGCATCAGCCATCGGGTCGCGGTGATGTATCTCGGCCAGATCGTCGAGATCGGCCCGCGCCGCGCGGTGTTCGAAGCGCCGCAGCATCCGTACACGAAGAAGCTGATGAGCGCGGTGCCCGTCGCCGATCCCGCGCGTCGGCACGCGCCGCGCCAGCTCGCGGCGGACGAGATTCCAAGCCCGATCCGGGCGGCAGGCGACGAGCCGGTGGTGGCGCCGCTCGTCGCGGTCGGTCCCGATCACTTCGTCGCGACGCACCACGTCGGCGGCGCGTACTGACGCGCGAGGAGGCCGCGATGGACCGCAGTTGCGCGCGCGCCAGGAACAGACGGCTTTATCCCGAGCGGATGCAGTCATTCCGCGATTCCCACCACGCGTCACCGAACCATGCACAGGAGCCAGGCAACATGAACAAACCGCTTTCGTTCCCGATGTTCCGTCCGCGCACGCTGATCGTCGCGGGCGCGAGCGCGTTCGCGCTGGCGGCCGCGCTGCCCGCGTTCGCGCAGCAGACCGCGGTGATCGCAGTGGATCAGACGTTCACGACGATGGATCCGTATGACGCGAACGACACCGTGTCGCAGGCCGCCGCGAAATCGTTCTACGAAGGGTTGTTCGGCTTCGACAAGGACATGAAGCTCGTCAACGTGCTCGCGACCAGCTACGAAGCGTCGGCGGACGCGAAGGTCTATACGATCCATCTGCGCCACGGCGTCAAGTTCCACGACGGCACCGACTTCAACGCGGACGCGGTGAAGGTGAACTTCGACCGCGTGACCGATCCGGCGAACAAGCTGAAGCGCTACAACCTGTTCCGCGTGATCGAGAAGACCGAGGTTGTGGATCCGTATACGGTGAAGCTCACGCTGAGCGAGCCGTTCTCGGCGATCGTCAACACGCTCGCGCACCCGTCCGCGGTGATGATCTCGCCGGCCGCGCTGAAGAAGTGGGGGCACGACATCGCGCTGCATCCGGTCGGCACCGGGCCGTTCGAGTTCTTCGAGTGGAAGCAGACCGACGACATGAAGGTGAAGAAGTTCGCTGGCTACTGGAAGAAGGGCTATCCGAAGATCGACATGATCGACTGGAAGCCCGTGATCGACAACAACACGCGCGCCGCGCTGATGAAGGCCGGCCAGGCGGACATGGCGTTCCGCATTCCTTACGAGCAGGTTCCGGACCTGAAGGGCAATCCGAAGCTCGATGTGGTCGAGCGGCCGTCGATCGTCGTGCGCTATGTGTCGCTGAACATGCAGCAGAAACCGTTCGACAATCCTAAGGTGCGCCAGGCGCTGAACTACGCGATCAACAAGGAAGCACTCGCGAAGGTCGCGTTCTCGGGCTTCGCGTCGCCGTCGCCGGGCGTCGTGCCGCCGGGCGTCGATTTCGCGGCGAAGACGGGCCCGTGGCCATATGATCCGGCAAAGGCGCGCGCGCTGCTGAAGGAGGCCGGCTATCCGAACGGCTTCGAGTCGACGCTCTGGTCCGGCTATAACAACACGACGTCACAGAAGGTGATCCAGTTCCTGCAGCAGCAGCTCGCGCAGGTCGGCGTGAAGGTGCAGGTGCAGGCGCTCGAATCGGGCGAGCGCGTGTCGAAGGTCGAGAGCGCGCCGGACCCGGCGACTGCTCCGGTGCGGATGTTCTACATCGGCTGGTCCGCGTCGACCGGCGAGGCGAACTGGGCGCTGAATCCGCTGCTTGCTTCCGCGTCGATGCCGCCGAAGCTGTTCAACACTGCGTACTACAAGAACCCGGCCTTCGACGACGATCTCGCCAAGGCGCTCGAAACCGTCGACCGCACGAAGAAGGCCGAGCTTTACGAGGACGCGCAGAAGCGGGTCTGGGCCGATGCGCCGTGGATCTTCCTCGTGCGGGAGAACATCGTCTATGCGCGCAGCAAGCGTCTGCAGGGCGTCTACGTGATGCCGGACGCGTCGTTCAACATCGACGAGATCTCGATGAAGTAGGCGCGTTCACGCGCAACGCGGCACGCCGGCGCGGCCATTTGCACGCGCCGGCACGTCGCCACGATTCGGTGCTCTTATGCTGAATTTCATTGTCAAACGCCTGTTCGGACTGCTGCCCACGCTCGCGATCGTCGCGCTGCTGGTGTTCCTGTTCGTGCACCTGCTGCCGGGCGACCCGGCGCGGCTCGCGGCCGGGCCCGAGGCCGACGAGGCGACGGTTGCGCTCGTGCGTGCCGATCTCGGCCTCGACAAGCCGATGCCGACGCAGTTCACGAACTTCTTCGTGAAGCTCGCGCAGGGCGACTTCGGCAAGTCGACGCGCAGCAAGCGTCCCGTGTCGACCGAGATCGGCGAGCGCTTCATGCCGACGCTGCTGCTGACGATCGTCAGCATGGTGTGGGCGACGCTGTTCGGGATGGCGATCGGCATCGCGTCGGCGGTGTGGCGCAACCAGTGGCCGGATCGCGTCGGCATGACGCTCGCGGTGTCCGGCATTTCGTTTCCGGCGTTCGCGCTGGGCATGCTGCTGATGGAGATTTTCTCGGTGAAGCTCGGCTGGCTGCCGGTCGTGCCGGACGGCACGTGGAAGAGCTACGTGCTGCCGTCGCTGACGCTTGGCGCGGCGGTCGCGGCGGTGATGGCGCGCTTCACGCGCGCGTCGTTCGTCGAGGTGCTGAACGAGGATTTCGTGCGCACCGCGCGTGCGAAGGGCGTGCACGAGCCGATGGTCGTGCTCAAGCACTGCCTGCGCAACGCGATGATTCCCGTCGTCACGATGATGGGGCTGCAGTTCGGCTTCCTGCTCGGCGGCTCGATCGTCGTCGAGGCGGTATTCAACTGGCCGGGGCTCGGGCGCCTGCTCGTCGACGCGGTGACGATGCGCGACTATCCGGTGATCCAGGCGATCGTGCTGCTGTTCTCGCTCGAGTTCATCCTGATCAACCTGACCGTCGACGTGTTGTACGCGGTCATCAACCCGACCATCCGGTTCAAGTGAGAGTGAGTGAGGCCCGCATGAACTCGACTGTCCAGACCGCGGCGCCGGCCGCATCGACCGCGATCCGCACGCCCTGGCGCGAATTCTGGCGCAAGTTCCGCAAGCAGACGGTCGCGCTCGTCGCGGGCGGCTTCGTGCTGCTGCTCGTCGTGCTGGCGTTCGTCGGCCCGCATATCGTGCCGTTCGACCCGGAAAACTATTTCGACTACGACGCGCTGAACGCGGTGCCATCCGCCACGCACTGGTTCGGCGTCGATGCGCTCGGCCGCGACATCTTCAGCCGGATCGTCGCCGGCACGCGCATCTCGCTCGAGGCCGGCTTCTTCTCGGTCGCGCTCGGCGCGGTCATCGGCACGTTGTTCGGGCTGCTCGCGGGCTATTACGAAGGCTGGTGGGACCGCATTACGATGCGCGTCGCCGACGTGCTGTTCGCGTTTCCGGGGATCCTGCTCGCGATCGGCGTTGTCGCGATCCTCGGCAACGGGATGATCAACGTGATCTGCGCGGTCGCGATCTTCAGCATCCCGGCGTTCGCGCGGCTCGTGCGCGGCAATACGCTGGTGCTCAAGCACATGACTTACGTGGAGGCCGCGCGCAGCATCGGCGCGTCGGACTGGACGATCCTGATGCGGCACATCCTGCCTGGCACCGTGTCATCGATCGTCGTCTACTTCACGATGCGGATCGGCACGTCGATCATCACTGCCGCGAGCCTGTCGTTCCTCGGGCTCGGCGCGCAGCCGCCGACGCCGGAGTGGGGTGCGATGCTGAACGAGGCACGCGCGGACATGGTGAGCGCGCCGCACGTCGCGATCTTTCCGAGCCTTGCGATCTTCCTGACCGTGCTCGCGTTCAACCTGCTCGGCGACGGGCTGCGTGACGCGCTCGATCCTAAGCTGGAGCGCCGCTGATGACGACGGCAAAACTGTTCGGCGACGCATCGCGCGGCGGCGTGCTGCTGCCCGGCTCGTGTGGCCCATGCGGCACGATCGCCGACGTGCCGGGCGTGAGCGTCGGCCATTGCACGCTCGACGACGGTCCGATCCAGACCGGCGTGACCGTCGTGAAGCCGCATCAGGGCGATGTCTACCGCCACAAGGTGCCGGCCGGCGCAGCAGTGATCAACGGTTTCGGCAAGAGCGTCGGGCTCGTGCAGGTCGACGAGCTCGGCGTGATCGACACGCCGCTCGCGCTGACGAATACGTTCGGCGTCGGCACGGTGGCCAACGCGCAGATCCGCGCGGCGATTGCCGCGAATCCGTCGATCGGCCGCGACTGGCCGACCGTCAACCCGCTCGTGTTCGAATGCAACGACGGGTATCTGAACGACATCCAGGCGTTCGCGGTGACGGCGTCACACTACGACGCCGCGTGCGGGGCCGCCACGCGCGACGTCGTGCGCGGCGCGGTCGGCGCCGGACGCGGCATGTCGTGCTTCGATCTGAAGGGCGGGATCGGCTCCGCGTCGCGGGTCGCCGCGGCCGTCGGCCAGCCGTACACGGTCGGTGCGCTCGTGCTCGCGAACTTCGGCCGGCTGCCGATGCTGACGCTCGACGGTGTGCCGGTCGGGTGGATCGCCGCCGCACGCGCGGCCTCTGTGGCTTCTGCGGTTTCGGTGCCGCCGCCCGAGCAAGGCTCGATCATCATGCTGCTCGCGACCGACGCGCCGCTCGACGCGCGGCAACTGTCGCGGCTCGCGCGCCGTGCGGCGGCGGGGCTGGCGCGCACCGGTTCGGTCTACGGGCACGGCAGCGGCGACATCGCGCTTGCGTTCTCGACCGCGTACACGATCGCGCATGACGCCCGTTACGTCGCGCTGCCGGCGCTGCTGGCCGACGCCGAACTCGATCCGCTGTTCGCGGCCGCCGCCGACAGTGTCGAATATGCGATCGTCGATGCGCTGCTGCAGGCCGTCACAGTGACCGGACGCGACGGCCACGTGCGGCAGTCGCTGCGCGACGCGATTCCCGATTTCGATTGTCTGTTCAACGAAGGACCGCCGACTCATACATGAAGATCCTGATCTCGACCGACATCGAAGGGATCGCCGGCGTATTCGCGGTCGAGCAGACGCGTTCCGGTAATCCCGAATACGAGCGAGCGCGCCGCTGGATGACGGCCGAGGCGAATGCGGCGATCGAAGGGGCGTTCGCGGGCGGCGCACAGGCCGTCTGGGTCAACGATTCGCACGGAGGCTTCCGCAACCTGCTGCCGGACGGGCTCGATGCGCGGGCGCGCGTCGTGCTCGGCAAGCCGCGGACGCTCGGCATGATGGCGGGCCTCGAACAGCGGCCCGACCTCGTGTTCATGATCGGCTACCACGCGAAATCGCAGACGCGCGGCGTGCTCGCGCATACGATCAACAGCTTCGCGTTCACGCAGGTCTGGCTGAACGGTGTCGAGCTCGGCGAGGCGGGGCTTTACGGTGCGCTTGCGCGCGAATACGGCGCGCACGTCGCGCTGGCGTCCGGCGATGACGTGTTCGCCGAAGAGACGCAGCCGCTCTTTCCGGCTGCGCGTTTCGAAACGATCAAGACGGCGGGCGGCGCGTCGAGCGGCGACACGCTGACGCCCGCGGCCGCGTGCGCACGCATCGCGGCCGCCGCGCGCGAGACCGTCGAGCATGCGCTGGCCGCCGGCTGGCGCGCGGGCGAGCATCGGCCCGCGCCGGCAGTTTGTGCGCTGCGCGTGCAGACAGCCGCGCTCGCCGACCTGTTCTGCATGCTGCCGTCGTTGGAAAGGGTGGATGCGGTGACGCTGCGGTTTGATGCGCCGTCGGTCGAGCATGCGGTGCGTACGCTGAACGCCCTGTCGGCGATGTCGTTCATGTTGCGCTGATGCGTCTCGCGGACGCTGTGTACACCGTTCGCCCGCGCGGCGTCCGGTCAAAAAAATGCGCGCCTGCCAATTCGTCGGGCAGTCGCGCTTAAAGGCACTCGGGTCAAAAGCTTGCGCGTTCGCTGCCGGACGGCGGCGGGCGCGCTGAAGTAGATTGTTTCCTGTGTCGACGCAATTGTAACTACGGACAGGGGATAGCATAGGATATTGCGCATAACCCGCAAGGAAAATCTTGTTTAACGTTTGCGACGGCCGCAAGAGGCCTCTCTGGCGGCGCCGGACGATCTTTAGTGATATAGAAACAGGAGAGGGCGACCGAGACATTGCTTCACTTCCTCAACGGGCACGCACTGAGGGCCTACCCCTTCCGAATACTTGCCAGTCAATCGTGACAAGCAAGATGCGTTAGCCAGAGCTTGCTTGTAGATTTTTGAGTTTCGGGTTTTGGATAAATTTAACTCGCCAACCAAACCAAAGCCTCTTTCAAAAGAAGATTCTAAATCCCTATTTACATCAAGGGCGAACAAGTACTTGTCCCAGCAGGCTTTGTATTCTGGCGTCGCGTGAGGTGAGTCGCTATGAAGTGACATCTTGATTCGAAGTTTGATGTCGCCAACTATAAAAAAATACTCCGGTCTGGGAATCCACGCTATTGCATCGCCGTAGCCATGGAAGTATGCTTTGTCATAATGGCCCTCTAGAAATGCCTTTCTCCCTCTTTCCTCGGCTTGCTTCGCATTTTTAATATTCTCTCTGTTATTTATCCGTCTCTTATAGTGTTCGACCGTATGTTTTAACATCTCCCAATTACTTGTGATTTCCCCGGCGGAATTCGATGCGAATGCATTTGCGGGGGTGTGAAAAAATGTACAATTGGTAAGGAGGTAGGCAATGCAGAGTGATTTTATGGACATTATCTAGTCCTCCCTGGCTTGCCTTTTACAATCAGGGTGCCAACGCTATTTCCATCAGGCCCGCGGTGGCTGAGAAGTGCTTCATGAATCGTAGACCATTTGGTTAGGCTTAAAATGGTAACGCACCCTTCCGATACATTGCCTACGTGAACATACCTGCTATTATTCCCGTGAGAAATTGGAAACCACACTTGATGGTGGGACAATTTTGGATGCTCGATTTTATATTGATTGGTGTAATCCTTTTTGTGCGGGAAATCTGGTAGCAATATTGTGTAAGTTCCGGGAGAAATTGGAAAGAAGTCGCCTTTCCAGTTTGAGTTCATTGCCGCCTCAAAGTGAATTCCGTTGAGCACCCCGTTTGCCAATTGCTGTGGTAGGTATTCTTGTCTGGATATGGATTCCCATCTCGGTTCAAAGCGCCCATAGTTCATAACGAGTTCGGCGGGTTGCTGTTTGGGGGCTATCTTGCCAAGATATTCATTGGCATTGGCTTTCGACAGGAATGCGATATTGCCCTTAGATTCCCCCTCAAGTATCTTAAAATATGTCCGATCACCTTTACTCCCGATGAGCATAACCTTGCAATACTTGAAAAGCGATTTCCATTGCGCACGAGGAATGTCGTCTCTCCCAACAAGCAACCAACCGCTGTCGGTGTCAACCTTGTTGACATACCGAATTACGTCAGTCGAAACTCTCTGGTCACTCAGTCGAGTAGTATTTGTTGCGGCGTTACCTGACCATGCGAAGTTTGTCATCGTTCAATCTGCCTGTTCGTTCGGAAGCAGTTGATCCATATCTGGCTCGATCGTTAGTCTCTGTGTTTCAGCGGTGAAGACGCGATCTGTGCGTCCGTCCATATCCGTGATCCCACGAATGATCGTGCCGTCCTCTGTTGTAATTTTGTACGGCATTTCTGGAATTGGATTGCCATCCAAATCATGCACGATGAACTGTTCGTCGAAGCCGGACCCATTTGCGAAGGCAGTATGAGCGGATACCAAACTGGCTGGAGCCGTTCGCGCAATCAGTTCGGCGCCGCAGGTTGTTCTATGCCTTTCCGCAGCCATGGGCAGCGTGTTGTCGATGCAGTCGGCCATTCCTTCTGCAATTTTGAAAATGTGAGGCGGGCACTTCGGGCAGGTGACGGTATCGCCTAGACGTGCAATTGGACTGCCGTTCCATGTGTGAAATGGGCTCCCAGAAACGACGACGCCCCCATGAGACGTCATGTCTCCAACGACGCACTGTGCTCTGCCGGATAGGTTTGTACGGACTTCCATTACGGATTCTCCTTTTTCAATTGGAAATTTGCGCGCGTAGACAGTTGCGCCGCGCTCTGAAAGAGTCACGATTGGTTTTTGTCATTGATCTCCGCTTCGTTTTTGATAAATAAATCATCGAACAATGGGAGGGGAATAAATCTCCACTGTTTTTTGTTTAATTCATAAAATGCCAGCTCGTTATGTTGATGATCTCCCGAACGTGTTCCTGGAATTTTTTGAATTGCTTCGGTGACTAATTTCTCTCGCTGGAGGGTTGGGAGTGACTTGAATTCGTCGATTGAATCCTGCCAGCTGCTTGCTCCCGCAATATCGAGCAGGCGGGCATGCATTTCACTCGCCAACTTCGGAATCGCAAAATGGATTGAATTTTGTCCGTCATCTATGCGCGATCTTTCGATAATGCTGCATGCAGTAAACCTGCCAGATGGGCGTAGCAGGATGTGACCATTGTTGGCAATCCATGCAATCTGAAAGCTCACCGCTAGTTGATTGTTGTGGTCATTAATAAAATTTCCAACGTCAAAGCTCGTGCTAGGTAAAACTCGATAGAGCCTGGAGTCGCTCTGCTGCAGACGAGCGTCAATCATTGCGTCAAAAGGCGAAATGTATGCGCCAATGGCCTTGCCCCGATCGTCTTGTTCGCATACGACGGTTGCCCAGTTTTCATTGCCGGGTTTCGGCTCATTTCTACAGATCAGATACAAGTCTCGA
This sequence comes from Burkholderia sp. Ac-20353, assembly GCF_017104785.1. Classification (NCBI taxonomy): domain Bacteria; kingdom Pseudomonadati; phylum Pseudomonadota; class Betaproteobacteria; order Burkholderiales; family Burkholderiaceae; genus Burkholderia; species Burkholderia sp. Ac-20353. The sequence goes on from NZ_JAAGPL010000055.1 coordinate 41,830, forward strand.
TCTGAATGGAGAGTTCGAGTGCGGTGCGCACAAGGTGACGGTGTGGAAAGGGCGGGTGTTTGGCTTGCCATAAGTGCTCCGGGAGCTGAGCACCTACAACTACTGCCTCTAGTGAATGACTAGCAGCAGGTTCTCAGCGGATGTGGACGTACATGGATTTCTCCAGACCCAATCGTGCACATTTGCTGGTGATGTGGATATGAGACGAATTCGAAATATCGTGCAGATACGTCGATAGTTGTACGAAATTCACTTCCGCACGAATTGCGTTGACATCAAGTCGTGCCGTACTGGGCGCGTAGGAGAACCCAGCGCCCCTCAGAGCGCCGCAGGCGTGGCATGTGTCAGGTGGATGAAGATGAAGACCCGGCGAAGACCTGGCGTCCCCGTTGGGCGCAATCTTGGGGATCCGTCAATCGGCGAAGGCTCTCAAGGAGTTCTACATCGACGTCGATATCGAGCATGCGCAGCCGGACCCGTAGTCCCGGGATCGGGTTGCTATCGACTAAACCGTGGACTACCGCAAACTCGAAGATGACCGAGAGGTCGAGTCGGACGTGAATGCCTGCCCACGCGCCGTGGGCCTTACAGGCTTTCAGTAAGAGGCGAATCCAATAGGGGGCGGTATCGCGTGCCGCGGCAAGGCTGAATGTGCGGAAAGCGCCGATCGCGAAGAGGTTGTTTTCCCGTCAATGCGGTACTTCCGGCGCCAGAGTTACCCCCCGATGGGTTGACCCACAGAAACAGGCCGCCGCCATCGGGGAGCTTATCGGCGCGGATCAGACGTCGAAGAACACCGTTTCCCGCGGGCCCTGCATCCGGATATCGAACCGGTAGACCACCGGCCCGCCCGGCTGCGCTTCGCGTTTCGCGACGAGCGTCGCACGCCGCTCGGCCGGCACCGCGTTCAGCACCGGATCGGCCGCGTTCGCTGCGGCTTCATCGTCGAAGTACACGCGGGTGAACGCATGCGTGAGAATCCCGCGCATCATGACCGTCACATTGATGTGCGGCGCATCGTCGGCCGCGATTCGACCCGGCTTGACCGTCTCCACAACGAAGCGGTGCTGCGCGTCGGTGCCGGTGCCCACCCGCGCGAAACCGGTGAAACCCGTCCGCGCAATGTCGTCGCGCGACGCCGGGTACTCGCCCGCGCTGTCCGCCTGCGTGAATTCGAGCACCGCGTCGCTGACGACGTTGCCGTCGCCGTCGAACACCTGGCCGACCAGCAGCACGTGCTCGCCCGCCGCGTGCGGCGCGGCGATTGCGGCCGTGAACAGGCTCTTCAGGTCGTAGTTGTACTGCTGCGGGCACAGGCCGTAAGCGAAGTACGGGCCGACCGTCTGCGAAGGGGTTTGTTTCAGCGTCGTCATGGTTCAGCGCTCCATCGGGGTGGCGTCGCGGCCGCGCAGCACGATGTCGAATTCGTAGCCGAGCGCATAGCCTTCTTCGGTGATGTCCATCGAGAAGCGCGAGATCAGCCGGTCGCGCGCCGCTTCGGGCGTGCCCTGGAAGATCGGATCGTACGCGAGCAGCGGATCGCCGGGGAAATACATCTGCGTGACGAGGCGCGAGCCGAAGTAGTCGCCGAACAGCGAGAAGTGGATGTGGTTCGGGCGCCACGCATTCGGATGATTGCCCCACGGGTACGCGCCGGGCTTGATCGTCAGGAAGCGGTAGCGGCCTTCGTTGTCGGTCAGGCAGCGGCCCGCACCGAGAAAGTTCGGGTCGAGCGGCGCGTCGTGCTGGTCGACCTTGTGCACGTAGCGGCCGGCGGCGTTTGCCTGCCAGACCTCGACGAGCGTGTTGCGCACCGGCTTGCCGCCTTCGTCGAGCACGCGTCCCGTGACGACAATGCGCTCGCCGAGCGGCTCGCCATTCTTCACGGCGTTCTTCGTCAGGTCGTGATCGAGCGCGCCGAGATCGTCCGTGCCGTAGACGGGCGCGTACTGGTCGCGCAGTTTCTCCTTCAGCGGGATCAGCGGCTTCGTGGGGCCGCGCTTCACCGACGAGCGGTACTCGGGGTGGATGTACGCGGGATGCGACGGCCAGTCGCGCGGTGTGAGGATCGTGGGGGAATCCATCGGGCGTCTCCTGATAAGTTTTCGCAGAGTGGATGGCAGGACTTTAGCCAATCCGGAAAGTTATGCAAAATGACGATTTTTCGTGGATCGCATAACTGTTCGTTATGGTCTGCGGACGCCGCGCCAATAAAGAAGCCGCCGGACAGGGCTGCCTGTCCGGCGGATAAAGCGATCGGGCTCGCGTTTCGTCGATGACGAACGTTGCACGGCCCTCCAGCCAACCCGTCGCTGTTTGTTATTTGCTCTTGTTGTTGTTGTCGGTCTCCATCGCGCCGCCCGTCACGCGCGCCCCGGATCGAGCACGATGCCGTCGAATTCGAGCGTCAGCTTGTCGCTGCGGATCAGGCTCGCGGGCGTCACTGTCTCGCGTGCCCACGGAATGCGGCCGAAGTACCACAGCCGCCAGAAGCCAAGCTTCGCGCCGGGCCGGCGCGCGTGCAGCGCCTCGAAGGTTTCGACGTCGCCGACCTCGACGCCCGAAGCTTCGCCGAGCACTTCGCGCACGTAGCGCGAGCAGAACTGTCGCCGCGACCGCAGGTTGAAGCCGGTGTCGTACAGCGTGCCGATGCGCTTTTCGGCGGCCTCGTGCACGCGGCGCTGTTCGTCGGCCGTGGGCCGTGTTGCCAGCCGTGCCAGCGCGATGCGGCCGCCTTCGGAGCGGGCGACGAAGCGCGCGAGCGGCGTCAGCTTCGCCCACGGAAACGTGCTCTCCGCGACCACCGGCTCGGCCCCCGACGTGTCGACGACGATGCCGACGTGGTTGGTCCACGTTCCCGTCGCGTCCGCCACTTCGCGGAACGGGCGGATCGGCACGCGGATGAACACGAGATCCCCGACGTGCGCGCTCGCGGCGAGCGTGCGCACGGTCGCGAGCGGCAATCCGCGGCCGGTTTCGCGGGCATCGCGCGACACGGCGCGGAGCGGTTCGTATGTAGCGGTTTCGGTTCGGGTGGACATCTCGGCTCCGTCGATCGGTGACAGGACGGAGCGGATTATGCAGACAAGTAACGAAAAGCGTGAATCTGCGTGTGTCGGTAGCCTAATATTCGTCCTGAAGCATCATTTTTCGATACCAAGCATGACTGAAACCGCCCAACTGATCGATACGCTGAAGCGCCAGCTGAAGGCGCAGGGCCTGACTTACCGCGACGTCGCGCATGCACTGGATGTCTCCGAAACGAGCGTGAAGCGGCTGTTCGCGAGTGGCCGCTTCACGCTCGAGCGCGTCGTACAGATCGCGCAGGTGCTCGGCTACACGCTCGCCGAGCTCGTGCAGGAGGCATCGGCGTCCGCGCCGCGGCTGCACACGCTGACCGAGCAGCAGGAGGCGCTGCTCGTGTCGGACGAGAAGCTGCTGCTCGTCGCCGTCTGCGCGATCAACTACTGGACCGTGGACGACATCGTGTCGGCGTATCGCGTGACGAAGGCCGAATGCCTGAAATACCTGCTGATGCTCGACCGGATGAACGTAATCGCGCTGCTGCCGGGCGACCGGATTCGCGTGCGCGTCGCGCGCGACTTCGACTGGCTGCCGGGCGGCCCGATCCGCCGCTATTTCCACACGCACGCGCTCGGCGATTTCCTCGACAGCCGCTTCGACGGCCCGGGCGAAACGATGACGTTCACGCAGGGGATGCTCACGGTGGCGGCTGCCGCCGAGCTCGAGCAGGAATTGCGGCGGTTGCGCAGCAAGGCGGCGGCGCTGCACGCGGAGTCGTCGTCTGCGCCGCTCGGGCAGAAGCACGGCACGGGGTTGCTGATCGCGAAGCGGATCTGGGAGCCGTCGGGATTCGAGGCGCTGCGGCGCACGCCGTGAGCGCGACGGCGTCTGTTGTCGGCCTGATCCGCACGCCGCTGTGCCAGCCAACAGACAGCGCTTGGGACCAACCGGGAAGTTATGCAAAATGGCATTTCACCGTCAGTTGCATAACCACCTGTCATGAATAACCGTATCGCCGATGGCCGCGTCAAGTTCCGGCACCTGCAGTGCTTTCTCGCGGTCGCGCAACTGGGCGGCGTGCAGAAGGCGGCCGAAAGCCTGTCGATCACGCAGCCGGCCGTCTCGAAGACGATCGCCGAACTCGAGTCGATCCTCGGCGTCAGGCTGTTCGAGCGCGGCCGGCAAGGCGCGCACCCGACCCGCGAAGGGCAACTCTTCATGCCGCATGCGAACGCGTGCGTGCTCGCGCTGCGGCAAGGCGTCGGGCTGCTGGCGCGTGAAGGCGGCGGCGCGGCGGCGACGCTCGAGGTCGGGATGCTGCCGACCGTCGCGGCGTCGCTCGCGCCGGCGCTGATGAAGGCGCTCGCCGCACGCTGGCCGCGCGCCGTCGTGCGGATCGCGACCGCCGCGAATGCCGAACTGCTCGAACGCCTGAAGGCCGGCGCGATCGAGTGCGCAATCGGGCGGCTGTCGGAGCCGGAGCGGATGATCGGTCTCGCGTTCGAACAGCTGTACAACGAGCCGCTCGTCGCCGTCGTGCGCGCCGGTCATCCGCTGATCGCGAGCGCCGCGCCGGCGGCCGAACTCGCGCGCTACCCGGTCGTGCTGCCGCCGTACGGCACGCTGATCCGGCAATCGGCCGAGCAATTGCTGAACGCATGCGGCGCGCCGCCGCTGGATGCGTTCATCGAGGTGCTGTCGGTGTCGGTCGCGCGTGCGCTCGCGCTCGAGAACGATGCGGTCTGGTTCGTGCCGCTGTACGCAGCCGAGTACGACCTGGCGGCAGGCGCGCTTGCGCGTTTGCCGCTGCCGCCAGCCGGCACCGACGAACCGGTCGGGCTGATCCTGCGCACCGACGCGCAGCCGTCGCCCGTCGCGCGGACGCTGATCGACGCGGTGCGCGAAATCGCACGGGCGCGGTATGGCGACGGGCGGCCGGGAGACACGGCGCAGCGTGGCCGGCGGAGGGCGCGCGGCAGCAACGTGCCGAAGCCGCGTTGAAATGCTGCAGCACGCGGACGCGCGAGATGGCTGATCGGCCGAGGTTCGCTTTCGTCACGCTTGGCCTATCGTATCAATTTTGGTACGATAGGCGGCAAGACGGCGATGGTGAGACAGCAATTCCAGGCGACGCTGGCTGTGCGGTTCTTCAGCACGGTTGGTGGAAACGAACCGGTCCGCGAGTGGCTCAAGAGTCTCGAGCCAGCGGAGCGGAAAGCAATCGGCGAGGACATCAAGACTGTTCAGTTCGGCTGGCCCCTTGGCATGCCGCTGGTCAGGAAGATATCGAAAGACATCTGGGAGATCCGGGTCACGCTTGCGCGGCGAATAGCCCGCGTGATCTTCACCGTCGTCGGCAACACGATGGTCCTGCTGCACGGATTCATCAAGAAGTCGCGGGCAACGCCACCAGAAGATCTCGATGTCGCCACGAGCCGGCTGAAGGCGCTGAGGAACGGCATCTGAATTCAGCGCAGCCGAACCGGAGCAGGCCTTCACCGGCAATCGGGCAGTGCGCAACGCAACGAATGGAGTACAGCATGACGACCCCCAGCAACCGCCACATCGGCAGCGACTTCGACGCTTTCCTCGATGCGGAAGGCAGCCTCGAGGAAGCCACCGCGATCGCGATCAAGCGCGTGATCGCGTGGCAGATCGAGCAGGAGATGAAGGCGCAGCACATCACGAAAACTGCGATGGCCGCCCGGATGAAAACGAGCCGCGCGGCGCTCAACCGCCTGCTCGACGAAACCGACACGAGCCTCACGCTGACGACGCTTGCGAGCGCGGCCGCAGCGCTCGGCAAGCGCTTGAGCTTCGAGCTGGTGCCCGCCTGACTTACCGGCCGCGTCCCGCCACCCTCAGGTAAAGCAGCGCCGCGCCCGCCAGCAGCAGCGGCCACACCAAATACCAGCCGGTCGTCAGGAACAGCCCGGCGACCGCGACCAGCGACACCCACGCGCAACGATGCGCGATGCCGCCACGCGGCAACAGCTTCAGCGCCGCCGCGGCCCCCAGCCCGTACACCATCACGAAGCAGCCGGACGTCACGAGCACGAGCGGCTTCGGTCCCACGCCGGCGATGGTCGTCGCGGCCAGCGCGAACGTCGCGAGCGCGGCAATCACGCCGAGGCTGCGGCGCGGCACGCCGCCGACCTGACTGCCTTGCGCGAGCCACGCGGGCAGCGCGCCATCGCGCCCGAGCGCCGCGCCGAGCTTCGCTGCACCCGCGAAATACGCGTTCATCGTGCCGAGCGTCAGCAGCAATGCGCCCGCGGCCGCCAGCACCTGCGCATGGCCGCCGATGCCGCGCGCGATCAGTTCGGCAAGCGGCGCATCGGACGCGCCGGCGGACGGGCCGAGCACCGTCACGCTCGCGGCGGCGACCGACAGGTACAGCAGCCCGACGACGACGACCGCGATGCCGGCCGAACGCGGCATGTCGTGCGCGGGCCGACGGAATTCCGCCGCGAGATGCGTGATCGCTTCCCAGCCGGCGAAGCTCCAGACGAGCAGCGCGGCTGCCTGGCCGATCGCGAACCAGCCGTGCGGCGCGAATGGATGGAGATTCGACACGCCC
>NZ_JAAGPL010000549.1:0-568 GCF_017104785.1 Burkholderia sp. Ac-20353
GCCGCTCGCCGAAGCCGCGCGCGATGCGGCCCGCGATCACGATCCCGCCGCGCTGGCCGCGCGCGTCGAGCGCAGCGAACGCGTGCTGCGCGCGCTGCGCCACGCGATGCTGCATTCGCAGCGGCGGCTGGAGTTCGGCCAGGTGCTGCTCGCGTCGATCGGCAGCACCGCGCCGTTCGTCGGGCTGCTCGGCACCGTCTGGGGTATCTATCACGCGCTCGGCAGCATCGCCGCGAGCGGGCAGGCGCAGATCGAAAGCGTCGCGGGCCCGGTCGGCGAGGCGCTGATCATGACCGCGTTCGGGCTCGTGGTCGCGATTCCCGCCGTGCTCGCGTACAACATCCTCGGGCGCCTCGTGCGCCAGCTCGCCGAGGAGCTCGACGGCTTCGCGCGCGACCTGCACGTGTTCGTGTGCGCGAGCGACGCCTGACGCGCGCCTTCCGGAGGGACCACCATGGCATTCGGCGGACTCGAGCACCACAAGACGTCCGCGCCGATGGCGGAGATCAACATGACTCCGCTGATCGACGTGATGCTCGTGCTGCTCGTCATCTTCATCGTGACCGCG
>NZ_JAAGPL010000550.1:0-732 GCF_017104785.1 Burkholderia sp. Ac-20353
CCAACGGCGGCGCGACCTGCACCAGCGCACCGATCGCGATGATCGACGAAATCGCGTTGGTCACGCTCATCAGCGGCGTGTGCAGCGACGGCGTGACGTTCCAGATCACCATGTAGCCGATGAAGCACGCCAGCACGAACACCGTGAAGTGCGACAGGAACGTGGCCGGCGCAAACTGGCCAACCAGCAGGAAAGCCAGTGCGCCGACGCCGAACACGATCGCGAGCGTCTTCGCCGACATCGGCTCGCCGCTGCCGTGGCCATGGCCTTTCGGCGCGGCCACCGCGGGCGGCGGCGTCTGTGGTTTCGGTGCGGCGGCCGGCTGCTTGAGCTGCGGCGGCGGCCAGGTGACGTTGCCTTCCTTGATGACCGTGAGGCCACGGATCGCGTCGTCGTCGAAGTCGACGTTGATCGTGCCGTCCTTGGTCTTGCACAGCTCCTCGACCACGCGCAGCAGGTTGGTTGCGTACAGCGTGGACGACTGCCGCGCCAGGCGCGATGCGAGATCCGTGTAGCCGATGATGGTCACGCCGTGGCGCACCACGGCCTCGCCGGGCACCGTGAGCTCGCAGTTGCCGCCTTGCTCGGCCGCCATGTCGACGATTACGCTGCCCGGCTTCATCGACTGCACCATCTCGGCCGTGATCAGCTTCGGCGCCGGCTTGCCGGGAATCAGCGCGGTGGTGATGATGATGTCCGCGTCCCTGGCCTGCTGCGCGTACATCGCGCGCT
>NZ_JAAGPL010000551.1:0-711 GCF_017104785.1 Burkholderia sp. Ac-20353
GCTGGTCGAGAAGCTGAAGACCGAAGCCAAGGTGCTGTAAGAGGGAGCGGATAGAAATGACGATTCTGGTTATTGCGGAACACGACAACGCGTCGATCAAGGCGGCGACGCTGAACACGGTGGCGGCGGCAGCCGAGGTTGGCAAATTCGTCGGCGGCGACATCCACGTGCTGGTCGCGGGTCACAACGCACAGGCGGCTGCCGATGCAGCAGCGAAGATCGCAGGCGTCAGCAAGGTGCTGCTGGCCGACGCTCCGCAACTGGCCGCGGGCCTCGCGGAAAACGTCGAAGCGACCGCACTGAACATCGCGAAGGACTATTCGCACATCCTCGCGCCGGCAACGGCCTACGGCAAGAACATCGCGCCGCGCATTGCCGCGAAGCTGGACGTCGCGCAGATTTCGGACATCACGGCGGTCGATTCGGCCGACACGTTCGAGCGCCCGATCTACGCAGGCAACGCGATCGCGACGGTGCAGTCGAGCGACGTAATCAAGGTGATCACCGTGCGGGCGACGGGCTTCGACCCGGTGGCGGCCGAAGGCGGCAGCGCAGCGGTCGAGAAGATCGAAGCGGTCGCAGACGCAGGCAAGTCGCAGTTCGTCAGCCGTGAAGTGACGAAGCTGGACCGTCCGGAGCTCACGTCGGCAAGCATCATCGTATCGGGCGGCCGCGGTCTGGGCAGCGGCGAGAACTACACAAAGGTGCTCG
>NZ_JAAGPL010000552.1:0-682 GCF_017104785.1 Burkholderia sp. Ac-20353
CGGTCAGCAGCGGACACAGCGCGAACGACAGGTTCGCCGCGTTCAGCATCTCGATGCACGGCGTCGCGATCAGCTTCGGCAGCCCCTGGCCGTCATAGTCGGCCGGATGCTGCAGCCCCTGCCAGCCACCTTCGACGAACTGGCGGAACGCTTCCTTGAAGCCCGGCGTCGCGGTCACGACGCCGTCCTTCCAGCTGCTCGGGTTGCGATCGCCGTCGACGTTCAGCGGCGCCAGCACTTCGCCGCAGAATTTCGCGGATTCGTCGAGCACGGCCTGCGCGGTGTCGAACCCTGCGTCCTCAAAGCCCGGTAGCTGCGCGACTTCGTCGATGCCGGCGAGTTCCTTCAGCACGAACAGCATGTCCTTGACCGGTGCGGCGTAACTCATGTTGCTCCTCCGTCTTCTGCTTATGGCGTAAAAAAGGGGCGCTCGTTGGCGCCCCTCGTGTCGTGTGCTTATCGCTGAAGCATCATGCGCAGCGCATCGCCCCGCGTCAGCCCAGTTCGTTCACGAGTTCCGGCACGAGCGTGAACAGATCGCCGACGAGACCGTAGTCGGCCACGCTGAAGATCGGTGCTTCGGGATCCTTGTTGATCGCGACGATCACCTTCGAATCCTTCATGCCGGCCAGGTGCTGGATCGCACCCGAGATGCCGACCGCGATGTACAGCTGCGGTGCGA
>NZ_JAAGPL010000553.1:0-655 GCF_017104785.1 Burkholderia sp. Ac-20353
TTCTCGATCGATACGCCACTCGATAGGACTGCTTCGCAGGCGCTGACGAGCAACGATCCGAACAACCTGCTGACGACGCGCGTGGTGCCGGTCACGACGCTGAACAACGGCGGTTTCGCGAACCTGAACGTGACCGCGGACAAGTACGCGGGCAAGGGCATCGTGATCGCGCAGGGCACGCAGTTGAACCTGCAGCCGGGTGGTTCGATCTCGCTCAACAGCCCCGCGGTCGGCGCGGATGTCAACGTCGCCGGGCACATTTCCACGCCTGCCGGTTCGGTCTCGATCAAGAGCGGGGGCAACGTCGTCGTCGGGCCGCAAGGCGCGATCAGCGTGGCCGGCCAGTGGGTGAACAACGACGTGCAGGCCGCGCCGGGCACGACGCCCGGCAACAGCCAGTTCATCAACGGCGGCAGCATTGCGCTGTCGGCGACGCAGGGTGCGACCTTGGTGAACGGCAGCGCCGTGGATACGACGGGTTCGATCCTGCTGCAACCGGGAAGCGTGCTCGATGTATCGGGCGGCGGCGAAATGCTCGCGAACGGTCGGTTGCTGATGCAGAACGGGGTGCCGGCCGGGCGCGGGGGCAACGTCGCGTTGCAGACGTATGCGGCACCTGCGGGGGGCGCGCAGTTCGGCGATACGCTCGACGGCG
>NZ_JAAGPL010000554.1:0-655 GCF_017104785.1 Burkholderia sp. Ac-20353
TTCTCGATCGATACGCCACTCGATAGGACTGCTTCGCAGGCGCTGACGAGCAACGATCCGAACAACCTGCTGACGACGCGCGTGGTGCCGGTCACGACGCTGAACAACGGCGGTTTCGCGAACCTGAGCGTGACCGAGGACAAGAACGCGGGCAAGGGCATCGTGGTCGCGCAGGGCACGCAACTGAACCTGCAGCCGGGCGGTTCGATCTCGCTCAACAGCCCGGCGGCCGACGCCGACGTGAATGTTGAGGGGCGGCTCTCCGTGCCGTCAGGTTCGATTTCCATCAAGAGCGGCGGCAATGTCGTCATCGGGCCGCAAGGCGCGATCAGCGTGGCCGGCCAGTGGGTGAACAACGACGTGCAGGCCGCGCCGGGCACGACGACCGGCAACAGCCAGTTCATCAACGGCGGCAGCATTTCGCTGTCGGCGACGCAGGGTGCGACCTTCGTGAACGGCAGCGCCGTGGATACGACGGGTTCGATCCTGCTGCAACCGGGAAGCGTGCTCGATGTATCGGGCGGCGGTGAAATGCTCGCGAACGGTCGGTTGCTGATGCAGAACGGGGTGCCGGCCGGGCGCGGGGGCAACGTCGCGTTGCAGACGTATGCGGCACCTGCGGGGGGCGCGCAGTTCGGCGATACGCTCGACGGCG
>NZ_JAAGPL010000555.1:0-647 GCF_017104785.1 Burkholderia sp. Ac-20353
CGTCGCCTACAAGATCGTCACCAACCTGATCCTGCTGCCGGTTGCCGCATCGTGTTTCAACTTCACCCAGGCGTACGCCGAGAGCGCGCTCAAGCGAAGCGCGTGGCGCTCGGCGTTCCTGCGACCGTTGTCGCGGGTGGCCCAGCCGAAGTTCGCAGGCGTCACGCTTTTGATCACGTTGATGGTATTCGCACTTTCCGTCTGGCAGAGCCGCGACCGCGTGATTGGCACGCTGCAACCGGGCGCCCCGGAGTTGCGTGAGGAAGCGCGGTTCAACCGGGATGCGACGTCGATCGCGGGCCACTACGACATGGGGCTCGACTGGCTCTCGGTGGCCATGGAGTCGAGCGGCAACGCGTGCGACAACCCTGCGGTCGGGCTGTATGAGGACGAATTCACCGCCGCGATGCGCACCGAGCCGGGTGTGGTGTCCGCACAGTCCTACTCGGCGATGCTGCGCACCTACAACGCGGGCTACAACGAAGACTATCCCAAGATGAACGTCGTCCCGATCGACCCCGAGAACTACGGCGCGGTGTCGGTCGATGTGGCGCGCCTGAAGGGCTTCATGACGGCCAATTGCAGCATGACTGCCGTTCACCTGTACCTGACCGATCACAAGGCGACAACGATCAATCGGGTCCTCA
>NZ_JAAGPL010000556.1:0-636 GCF_017104785.1 Burkholderia sp. Ac-20353
TCCTGCTTCACCGAGTGGCCTGACTGCGCCATCTCTCCACGGGCTATCCGGGCATCGTCCTGCCCTTCCAACAGTTGCAATCCTCGTGTGAGGATATTCATTGCGCCGACCACGTCGGCGTGCGCTTGGTAGCCGCATGCAACGCAGGCGAACTGCGCCTGTGTCGTGCGATTGTCCGAACTCACGCATCTGCACGCGGGACAGGTCCGGCTCGTGTTCTGCGGCGGCACGGCGATCAGCCAGCCGCCGTTCCACGCCAGCTTGTAGTCCAGTTGGCGGCGGAACTCGAACCAGCCCTGGTCGAGGATGCGCTTGTTGAGGCCGGACTTCGCCTTCACGTTCTTCCCCGGCGCTTCGACACTGCCTGCCGCTGACCTGGACAGGTTCCGCACCTGCAAGTCCTCGATACTCACCATCGCGTGGCTCTTGCTGATCGTGGTCGTGGCCTTGTGCAGGTAGTCGCGGCGAGCGTTGCCAATGCGGGTATGGATGCGCTGGACGCGGGCCTTCGCTTTTCGCCAGTTCTTCGAGAATTGGACCTTGCGGCTCATTGCGCGCTGGTAGCGACGCAGCCGCATCTCATGCTTCTTGAAGCTGTTCAGCGGCGCAAGGAACGCGCCGTCGCTCATCGTAGCG
>NZ_JAAGPL010000557.1:0-592 GCF_017104785.1 Burkholderia sp. Ac-20353
TCACACGAGGATTGCAACTGTTGGAAGGGCAGGACGATGCCCGGATAGCCCGTGGAGAGATGGCGCAGTCAGGCCACTCGGTGAAGCAGGAACCCGCCTATAAGGACTTTCCCATTTTGCAAGCTTCAGGTTCATTCAGTCATTGATTAGGTTCCGATGTTATAGCGGGCGCATTCGGCGGTGAGCGGCGGGACAGACTGCACACCTATAAACGGCCTTGTGGGGCGCGGTCGCTTCTGTGCCCGGGCCAGGATAGTAACCGCGCAGCAGGACTCCATCCGACGCACGGCGTACACATGGAGTGTGTCGCCTGCGGGTTCCGCGAGTTCGCCTGCTGCCGGTCTGACCTGTCGCCATCCATGCCTATTGCGTCCTTGGGGTGGAAGCTCGTTGAGCGGGGGTTAGCCTTTATTCGAGCTGGTGCCGAGCGTGGGCGTATATGAAGGATCAAAACGCTCACCTTTAGCCAGGATCGCCCACAGGATCCGCGCGTGCTTGTTCGCGATCGCGACCAGCGTTCGGTACCAGCCTACCCGTGCATGCAGCTGAACGATCCAGCGCGAGAGCCGGTCGGTTCGTCGGTGAGCACTGG
>NZ_JAAGPL010000558.1:0-592 GCF_017104785.1 Burkholderia sp. Ac-20353
CTCGTCGAAGAACGCAACACCGCGAAGACCGTCACCATCGGCATCCTCACCGCGGCGTTCGTGATTGCCGCGCCGATCATCATCGGCGCAGCAGGCGGCAACTACTGGGTCCGCGTGCTCGACTTCGCGATGCTGTACGTGATGCTCGCGCTCGGCCTGAACGTGGTGGTCGGCTTCGCGGGCCTGCTCGACCTCGGCTACATCGCGTTCTACGCGGTGGGCGCGTACACGGCGGCGTTGCTGAGCTCGCCGCACCTGACCTCGCAGTTCGAGTGGATCGCGAACCTCGCGCCCGGCGGGTTGCACGTGCCGTTCCTGATCATCGTGCCGATCGCGATGGCGATCGCCGCGATCTTCGGGATCTTGCTCGGCGCGCCGACGCTGCGCCTGCGCGGCGACTACCTCGCGATCGTCACGCTCGGCTTCGGTGAAATCGTGCGGATCTTCATGAACAACCTCGACCGCCCGGTGAACATCACGAACGGCCCGAAGGGGATCACGGGGATCGATCCGGTGCACGTCGGCGACTTCAGCCTCGCGCAGACGCACTCGCTGTTCGGCATCCAGCTGCCGTCGGTCTACATGTACTACT
>NZ_JAAGPL010000056.1:0-47902 GCF_017104785.1 Burkholderia sp. Ac-20353
CACGGCCAGTGCCGGACCGTCGATGGCTGGCAGCGCGACGCCGTCCGGATGATCGTCGGCAGTCGCGAACAGCACCGCGTTGCCGGACGGCGGCAGGCTGCCGGTCCGCGCCGGGAACAGCGCACCGCGGTAGGCAGCCAGCGCGCCGAACCACGACGCGGCGATGCCCGCCGCCTCGAGCGTCTCGCGCGGCGGCCGGCCCGCGAACACGAACGGCAGCTCGAGCCGCCGCGCGTCCCGTCGATCGAAGAATGGCGCGGGCAGCGCGCCGAGATCCGGCCGGGTTTGCAGCGACGCATAGGTGAGATCGATCCGGCTCGCATTGCTCACGGTCGCCCACAGCGACGAGTTGGCCGGATCCTCGCAGCGGCGCGTGTAATGACCGATCAGCTGAAGGTTCAGATGGTTGTATTCGGTGATGAAGCGCGGATCGATCGGCACGTCGCGCGACAAGGTCATCCCTGCTTGCACTTGCGGCAACGGTAGCGTCGCGGCCACCTCGCCGTTGACGAGCACCTTGAGCTGCGACAGATCCGGCAACAGCGCGGGCGAATAGCTGTAGACGAGATGCAACACCGCGCCCGTAACGACCTCGTCGTCGCGGACCGAGAATGCGACGCCGTTCTGGCCGTCCGTGCCGCGCAGCTGGAGCGGATCGCGCGCGCCGAGATCGGCGAGCGTCAGCGCCTGGCGACGGCCGCCGGGCATCAGCGTGCCGGGGTTGGCCGTGGTCGGCGTGCTCACCGCAAGCAGGCGTTGCCCGCCGGCGGCCGGCGCCTTTTCCGCGAGCAGCGGCAGCCGCTCCGCAGCCGGGCCGAAGCCCATGGCCGGCGACGGCGGCGGCACGTCGCCCGACGACGTCGCACCATCCGCCGAGCGCACGACGCCCGGTGAAGCCGCTTCGGTTCCGCTTGCCCGCGCGATCTCGGCTACGCCGACCTGCACGGTCGTCCACAGTGCAAATGACAGCAGCATGCGCGGCAACCGCCCCCGCCACGCCGCACGGCGGGCGAGTGCGATCCCCGCAGGTTGCGATGCGCACGCGTCATCCTGCGCGCTGCCGCCCCGTCGCGGCATCCACGTTGTTCTATTGGCCATCATTTATTTTTCTGTCGTTACGCTGGCTGTATCGCCATTGCCGCGGCTCGTGCGCCGCTTGCCCCGTGTGCGCAAGTCGGCCCACAGGCGCGAGACGAGTCCCACGAAGCCTTGCACGCCGACCTGCAGCACATGCAGGAACGCACGCGTCGGCGAATCGGGGCGGCGCCCGGCCGCCCAGTCGGTCCATGCGTCCGCGCGCGCAAAGGTGGAACTGATTAGGTCGAACTCCTGCCGCTGCGACAGGTTCGCGAACTGCATGCCGACGCGCCCCGGCTCCGCATACTCGATCGTTCCCGGAAACGCGTATTCGTCGTCGCCGCGGAACAGCGACACGGTCACCTGTGCGCCGATCGGCACGTTGATGTCGGCCGGCACCGCCACGCCGATGCCGCCCTCCGAGTAGTCGCGCGTTTCACATGACAGCGTGCGGCCGTTCGCGAAACGAAGCATCACCGGAATCGTCATCGCGACGCGATGCGCGACACGCACCTGCCGGCGCTCGTTCGCCGCCGAAACGGCCACGCCGAGAATCAGCACGTTGTAGACCGTCCACGCGAGGTTGAACACGGTCGTCTGCACGACGCTGCGCACATGCCAGCTGAACCCGATGTGCGCGATGCCCGCGACAAGCCCGATCACGTTCAGGATCAGCAGGATCAGGTAGGGCTTCGAGATCGCCCAGTCGAAATAGCCCTCGTCGATTCGCCCGCCCTTTGCCGTGACGTTGAACTTGCCGAGCTTCGGATTGATCAGCGCGAGCAGCGTCGGCAGCATGATGTACGACGCGAGCACCGACTCGTACACCTCTGCCCAGAACGAATGCCTGAACCGGCTCTGCATCCGCGAGTTCGTGACGTTCGCGTGCAGCACGTGCGGCAGCGCGAACAGCGAGATCGACAACGCGGACGCCTGGATCACGTGTGCACCGAAGAACAGGAACGACAGCGGTGCCGTCAGGAACACGAGCCGCGGGATGCCGTAGAAGAAGTGCATCATCGCGTTCAGGTAGCACAGCCGCTGGCCGAAGGTCAGGCCGCGGCCGAGCAGCGGATTGTCGATCCGGAAGATCTGTGTCATCCCGCGCGCCCAGCGGATCCGCTGTCCGATGTGTCCCGTCAGGTTCTCGGTGGCGAGCCCGGCCGCTTGCGGAATCGCCAGATAGGCCGTCGTATAGCCGCGGCGATGCAGCTTCAGCGCGGTATGCGCGTCTTCCGTCACCGTCTCGACCGCGATCCCGCCGATCTCCTCGACCATCGAGCGCCGCAGCAGCGCACATGAGCCGCAGAAGAACGTCGCGTTCCACAGATCGTTGCCGTCCTGGACCAGCCCGTAGAACAGCTCGCCTTCGTTCGGCACCTTCCGGAACGTGCCGAGGTTGCGCTCGAACGGGTCCGGCGAGAAGAAGTGGTGTGGCGTCTGCAGCATCGACAGCTTCGGATCGCGAAGAAACCAGCCGAGGCCGATCTGCAAGAACGAGCGCGTCGGAATATGGTCGCAATCGAAGATCGCGAAATATTCGCCGTCGGTATGCTTCAGCGCCGCGTTGAGATTGCCGGCTTTCGCATGGTGATTGTGTGCGCGAGTCGTCCAGTACACGCCGACCGATTCGCAGAACGCCTCGAATTCGGGGCGACGTCCGTCGTCGAGCACGTGGATCGACAGCTTGTCGGCCGGATAGTCGAGCGCGAGCGCCGCATAGATGGTCGGCTTCACCACCGACAGCGGCTCGTTGTAGGTCGGGATGAACACGTCGACGGTCGGCCAGTCTGCCCGCGACGCAGGCATCGGGAGCGGCTTGCGCCCGAGCGGCCACGCGGTCTGGAAATAGCCGAGCACCAGCACCAGCGCCGAATACACCTCGGCCAGCACGAGCAGCGCACCCCACGCCGCATCGAGCGGATGCGACCACACGATCGTCTCGGTCAGGCGCCAGTATATGTAGCGCCCGGTCGCCGCAATCGACAGCACGATCATCACGAGGGTCGCGTAGTGTCCTTCGAAGCGCCGGATCATCAGCGCGAACGCGAAGCAACAGGCCGCGAACACGAGTTGCTGGACATTGTCGAGCGGCACCGTGCAGACGAAGAACAGCGACACGAGTGCGAACGGTACAAGCAGCAGCGCAACCGGCAGGCCGTGCCGCAGGTGCGTGTCGATGAACCGGTCGACGCGTGACGGTCGCATGGCATCCGCCCGCGCCGTCATGCAACACTCCGCATCGTGCCGGGTACGCCGATCGCACGAGTAAGCCACGCCCCGCACGCATTCAGGTCGGCAGCGGCCTGCGAGCGTGGATCGTAGCGATTCACGGTGGTCTGGTGCGCGAGCGATTCGGCCACCCCTTCGTCCGCGTGGATCACCCCGCCGAAGCGCTCCGCACCGAGGCGATCGCGCAGCACGCGGAGCACGTCCCGGCCCAGGTCGCGCGACTGATCGACCTGATTGATCACATAACCCTCGCCGGTGAAATCCGGACGGGGCGTCGCATACTCGTCGATCATCCGTCGCATCTGCGGAATCGCCGCATACGAAGCCGCATCGGCAAGGACGACCATCACCGCGAAATGCGCGGCCGTCAGCGCGGCGCGCATGTAGACCGAGGTGCCGGGCGGCGTGTCGACGATCACGATCGCGTCGTCATCGAGCCCAAGCGCCGCGAGCCCCTGCGTGAACCACGACGGGTTCCAGTCGAGCAGGCGCTCGAAGCGGCGCTGGTCCGCCTCGCTCACGACGCCGAACGGCAGCACGGTGATCCCGTCGACGATCTCGGCCGGCCAGCGCTGCTCGTCGAGCGCGGCGCACGCAAGCCCGTCGCTCGCATCGAGCGGCACGCCGAAATGCAGCCGCAGCCCGTTCTGCGGATCGAGGTCCACAACTGCGACACGCCGCCGTCCCGCCGCGGCAATCACCGAGGCCAGGTTCGCGGCCAGCATCGTCTTGCCGACACCGCCCTTTGCGGAAACGATCGTGACGACTTTCATGAACGGCCTGCCCGCCCCGAAAACCACGAGGTCGTATCCGACGAGCCGCCGCTCGTCGCGTCGCCGCGCAGCCGACTGAACAGCCGGTCGAGCGACTCCGACGGATCCGGCGCACATGCCGCTTCCGGCGCCGCCGGTTGGCCAAACATTTTTTTCAGCATGCCGAACGGTTCATCCGACGCGTCGGCACGGGAACCCGCGACTTGCGTCCCGGCGGCGACAGGCATCCGTTCGGACAGAATCGGCCGGGCAGGCGCGCGATCAGGCGCTTCGGCCTTGTCGCGCATCCGGTCGTCTTCGACCGTGAGCAGCCGGTACCTCGACGGTCCCGGAAACGTCTCCGCGGACGCAGCGGCGTCGCGATCGCGTTCTGCAGACGGGTGCGTCATGCGTATGGTCCCCATGACGGCGTTGCGCCGGCCCGGTCCGTCGCCCGGCGCGGCGTAACCCGGCTGCTCGTCACGCGCGTTCTCGCCCGGATCGACGAGGCCGAGCAACGGCCAGCGCGCACGTGCCCGTTCGGCATCCGCCTCGGCGCGGACTTCCTGATAATGTTCCGCGTTCCCGCCAAAACGCCTGAACAGCGATTCGATATCCCGTGAGGTCGACATAGCGTGCCTTTTAGTTATTGGGCGAATTTCCGCCAATCAAACGCGCTCAGTCCTTCGCACGTGACTTCTCGTGTGCCCTCTCGCGTACCTTCTCACGTGCAATGCGCAACTCGATCCTGGAATCGTCTTCGGGCGAAGCCTCCTGGGCCACACGCAGGCCGGCCGCGCCCAGCGAATCGAACCAGGTCTGGTAGGCCCCTTGCAGGAACGCAGGGGACCATGCCAGCGCGCCATCGCCGAACGCGCGCAACGGAGCCGCGTAGTGCGTGATGCGCAGAAAATCGCGCTCGTCAGCAAGCTCGACATAACCCCATTGCACTTCGCGCCACTGCGCGTTCAACGCGCTCGCGAGATCATTCGTCGATTCGCAATGGGGCAGTGGATGCGCTGCCGCGAATCGCGCACCGACGCGCGCCATCAACTGTCGCAACTCGTCATGATCGAGCTGATCGGCAAATTCGTTTGCCAGTGCTTCCAGGAATCCACGCCATTGCGGCGACACTCGATGCTCGAGAAGATGCTCCAAAATACCTTGCATGACAGGCGTACTCTCCCGGTGAGCGCCGAACGACACGGTAAGACAATCAAGCTGACGATGATCGGAGTGGACCGCATTGCGCTGCGGCGGGCGAGGCACTGTTAGCGTTTTCCCGAATCTTATCGAATCGGAATTTCCGAATGTCACCCGATATCTAGTCGAAAACCGCCAAACTGATTGACGCGAGTCAAACAGTTGTCATTGATCAGGCGCGGATGGGAAAATTCGCCTAACGCAATCTGGCTGATTGCGAAGGCGATCGTGAGCATCAGGGCACCCTTCTATGCGGCAGACGCGAGACGTTCCCGCCAAAAATCGCCGTCAGCCCCGAATACCTTGCTTTGCCACTTGGTGCCGTCCCAGTAGACCGGGAACCAGCATGGGTTACCGGGCCATCGGCCTTCACACCACATCGGTTCCGCAGGCGGATTGGTGCACGGGAGCCACGTTCCTTCCCGGATCGGACGCTGTTGCAGATTGGCTATGTTCATGGTCTCGGCTCGCTCTAATTATGTTGTCACATGAACACTATCCTACCGTTATTTTTCAATTCCATTTCAAATAAGAAATAATATAGATATCGTTGTTTTTGTCTGACAAGCGTGCATCCCTGCTTGCATCCCGATCCGGTTGTAGCGGATTTCCGGCCACGCGCGTTGCATTGGCATCGCATTGGCAGTTTCGTACAAGTGTTTGGCGGCAGCCGCAGTTCGGTGTGCCATAGAATCCACTCGACACCGCCATGCCCCAGGAACTATCCCAGATCCGGGGGCACCCCGATACGGCGGCTCTTGGCCCGGCACGAATGTGTGCCGGGCTTTCTTTTTTGACAAGCAGGCATACCGAACGATGTATCGTGCACACCGGGCGCCACTTCTGGCCGGCGCAGCTACATCGCAGTCCTATATAAGTAAATGCTACGTGCCGCCTGGCAATGCAGGCTGAAACCCGCTGCGGCCGGCAGTCTCTGTAGTAGGCCGAGCGGGCCGTATCGGATTCAGGCGCGCCCGGGAACGGCCTCGGCGCGCAGCTCACATACCACCTCGCTGCTGCTGGCCAGTTCTTCGATCTGGGCCGGCGTCAATGCGGCGATCCACGACGCGGTCTTATTGGAGATGCCCAACTGACGCATGGTCTCGTCGCGATCGATACGCAGCATCTTCTGCACGAGCCCAAGGTACGACAGATTGAATGCTTCAATCGCGTCGGATATATCGTCCTGTTCGGCCATGATCGTTCCTGATCGGACAGCGGTTGTGTTCGCCTCATCATGCACGAGGGCGCGTGTCCGCCGCGTGTCCGGAATTCGCAGTCGGCTTTTCGTTATTGGACTGTACTTCATACGAATGCACGCCCACCGACAAAACCTAGACGATATCCGCCACGTCACGCTGCATCCGCGGCACGCTTGATCGGGCTGGCTCGCAAACGATTCAACCCCCGTGCCGACCATCCATTCCGATGACCCGACGTTACGCGCCACCGATGCCGCTCGACCGGCGCGGATACGAACGGGCTGGCGGATTTGCACTAGATTCAGTCGCTGTCCGAATTTCGAACGCCCCTAGGATTTCCCGAATTGCAGTCGGGCCGACTGTGTAACTGCTCTCGTGCCGCGCCGAACGATTCGACGCACACGGACAGCCGCGCCGGATATCGACGTTGTCCGCCTTTCATTTCGAACAGATGGAACCCACCACTATGTTGAAAGTGACGAAAGCTGTATTTCCGGTAGCCGGCCTCGGCACCCGCTTCCTGCCGGCCACCAAGGCAAGCCCGAAGGAGATGCTGCCCGTCGTGGACAAGCCGTTGATCCAGTATGCGGTCGAGGAAGCGATCGAAGCGGGCATCACCGAGATGATCTTCGTGACCGGCCGCAGCAAGCGCGCGATCGAGGATCACTTCGACAAGTCGTACGAGATCGAGGCAGAACTCGAGGCACGCGGCAAGGAGAAACTGCTGTCGCTCGTGCGCAGCATCAAGCCGAGCCACGTCGATTGCTTCTACGTGCGCCAGGCCGAAGCGCTGGGGCTCGGTCACGCGGTGATGTGCGCCGAAAAGCTGGTCGGCGACCACCCGTTCGCGGTGATCCTCGCCGACGACCTGCTCGATGGCCCGACGCCCGTGCTGCGCCAGATGATCAACGTGTTCAACCACTATCACGCGTCGGTGATCGGCGTCGAGGAAATCGCGCCGGAAGCTTCGAAATCGTATGGCGTGATCGACGGCAAGCGCTGGGAGGACAACCTCTTCAAGCTGTCGGGGATCGTCGAGAAGCCCGAGCCGGCGAAGGCGCCGTCGAATTTCGGCGTGGTCGGCCGCTACGTGCTGAAGCCGAAGATCTTCGAGCATCTGCGCGGACTGAAGCCCGGCGCCGGTGGTGAATTGCAGCTGACCGACGCGATCCAGTCGCTGCTCTCCGACGAACAGGTGCTCGCGTACCGCTACGACGGCACGCGATACGACTGCGGCAGCAAGCTCGGGTACCTGAAGGCGACGGTCGAGTTCGCGCTGCGGCATCCGGAAGTCGCGGCGGACTTCGAGCAGTATCTGGTCACGCGCATGTCGGAGCTGCTCATCGCCTGACGCCGGGCGTGCATCCCGCCCCTGCACGAAGCGCGCGCGTTGCCGTATTTGCGCGCCGCGTGAATTTGACACGACCGTTTCGACCAGCGGGGATCCGGGATGTGGCTCGCCATCGGCAACCTGGGTGATGCGGCGCTGACGCTGCCGCTCGCTGCCGTCTGCTTCGCGTGGCTCACGCGCTCGCTGTATGGCTGGCGAATCGCGCTGTCGTGGCTCATGTTGCTTGCCGCAGGCATGCTGATCGTCGGACTGACGAAGATTCTTTATGCAGGCTGCGGGCTGGAGATTCGTTCGATCAACTTCCGCGTGATCAGCGGTCACACGATGCTTGCCGCCACCGTCTGGCCGATGGCGTGCCTGCTGATGCTGCACGACGGATGGAGCGTTCGCACCGGCCCTGCGTTGCTGCCGGGGCTTGCGCTCGCGGCAACGATCGGCATCGCGCGCGTATTCGATGACGCACATACGGTGTCCGAAGTGATTGCAGGCTGGATGCTCGGCGTGGCTGTGACGGTGCTGTTGCTGAAGCGGTGGAAGGACGCGCCGATTCTGCCGCCATGGCTGCGGCCGCTTGCGGCCGGCTCCGTGCTGGTGGTATCCGGTATCGCTTACGGACACCACACGCCGATTCAGGAAGCTATCGAGATGTATTCGCCGTTTCTTTGCGCGCGGTTTTTCTGAGCGGGTGTGCGTAGCGTGTGCATTCGGTCCGCATTCCGTAATGCGGCGAGCACCGCGTGATCTCGCTCAAATGCGCGCATTTGCAAAATGATGGTTGGCGGTACCGATCAATATTCTGTCGGCATCGTGCGATTTCCATTGCCCAAAATGCGCGTGTCATGCACCGCAACATTTTTTCAAATCTCGCTGGGAGCCGATGAAGATCCTCGTCTACGGCATCAACTATGCACCCGAGCTGACCGGCATCGGCAAGTACACCGCGGAGATGGCGGAAACGCTTGCTCAGAAGGGTCACTCGGTGCGCGTCGTCTGTGCACCGCCGTACTACCCTGAATGGCGCATCACCGGCGGATATTCGGCCCTGCGTTACTCGACCGAATACCGAAACAGCGTCGCGCTTTGGCGCGCACCGCTTTGGGTCCCGTCGCGGCCGAGCGGTGTGCGGCGCATTGCGCATCTCGCGAGCTTCGCGCTATCCAGCCTCCCCGTCATGTTGCGGCATGCGCTGTGGCGGCCGGACATCGTCATCTGCATCGCACCGAGCCTGCTGAATGCGCCCGCCGGATGGCTCGTCGCACGACTGACCGGCGCCCACGCGTGGATCCACATCCAGGACTACGAGGTCGATGCCGCGTTCAGCCTCGGCATGCTCAAGGGTTCGCTGCTGAAGCGCACCGTGCTTGCAATCGAGCGCACGCTGCTGAAGCGCTTCGACACCGTGTCGACGATCTCCGGAAAGATGATCGAGCATGCGATGCGCAAGGGCATTCACCCAAACAAGCTCGTGCATTTCGCGAACTGGGCCGACACCCACTCGATCTACCCGCTCAAGCGGCCGAGCGAGTTGCGAACCACGCTGTTCATCTCGCCGAGCGCAACCGTGGTGCTCTATTCCGGCAACATGGGCGCGAAGCAAGGCCTGGAGATATTGGCCGACGCCGCACAACGGCTCGAATCGCGCGACAACCTCGTGTTCGTGTTCTGCGGCAACGGGCCCGCACGCGACGATCTCATCGCGCGATGCGGCGGCCTCAGGAACTGCCGGTTCATGGACCTGCAGCCCGTCAGCCTCCTCAACGAGTTGCTGAATCTGGCCGATATTCACGTCCTCCCGCAACGCGCTGATGCTGCCGATCTCGTGATGCCGTCGAAGCTGACCGGCATGTTCGCGAGCGGGCGCGCGGTAATTGCGATGGCGAGCCCGGGGACGGAGCTGCATGACGTGGTGTCGCAGCGTGGGGTTGTGGTGCCGCCGGGTGATCCGGATGCGCTTGCTTCAGCGATCGATGCGCTGGCCGCCAACACGGGGGAGCGCATCCGTCTCGGACTGGCCGGGCGCAAATTCGCCGAGGCCGTGTTGTCGCGCGAGGCGGTGCTGAGCGAGTTCGACACCCGGCTGCGCGCGCTGCGCACCGCGCGATCCAGCACCAACGCGTCCGGTGCGCAGCATCCGGATTTCTGAAACTGCAATCGATCACTCTACACACGGCAACATGAAGATCACCATCATCGGTACCGGCTACGTAGGCCTCGTCACTGGCGCATGCCTTGCCGAGATCGGCAACGACGTGTTTTGCGTCGACGTCGATCAACGCAAGATCGACATCCTGAACGACGGCGGCGTGCCGATTCACGAGCCCGGCCTGAAGGAGCTGATCGACCGCAATCGCGCCAGCCGGCGGCTGCAGTTCTCGACCGACATCGAGGCCAGCGTCGCGCACGGCGACATCCAGTTCATCGCGGTCGGCACGCCGCCCGACGAGGACGGTTCCGCCGACCTGCAGTACGTGCTCGCTGCCGCGCGCAATATCGGGCTGTACATGGACAGCCCGAAGGTTGTCGTCGACAAATCCACTGTGCCGGTCGGCACCGCGCTGCACGTGCGCGATGCGATCGCCACGGAGCTGACGCGCCGCGGCCTGCGTCACGAGTTTTCGGTCGTGTCGAACCCCGAGTTCCTGAAGGAAGGCGCAGCCGTCGACGATTTCATGCGGCCGGACCGCATCGTGATCGGCACGGACGACGACGAGGCCGGCGAGCGCGCGCGCGAGCAGATGAAGCGCCTGTATGCGCCGTTCAACCGCAATCATGAACGCACGCGCTACATGGACGTGCGCTCGGCGGAGTTCACCAAGTATGCGGCGAACGCGATGCTGGCGACGCGGATCTCGTTCATGAACGAGCTCGCGAATCTCGCCGATCGCGTCGGGGCTGATATCGAGGCCGTGCGCCGTGGTATCGGTTCGGATCCGCGCATCGGTTATGACTTCCTGTATGCGGGTGTGGGTTACGGTGGATCGTGTTTCCCGAAGGATGTGCGCGCACTCGTGCAGACCGCTGCCGAGTATGGGCGGTCGCTGCGGATTCTGGAAGCGGTGGAAGAAGTCAACGACGCGCAGAAGAAGGTGCTGCTCGAGAAGATCACCGAGCGCTTTGGGGACGATCTGTCGGGGCTCACGTTCGGGTTGTGGGGGCTGGCGTTCAAGCCGAATACCGATGACATGCGTGAGGCGCCGAGCCGTGAGCTGGTGGCCGGGCTTTTGAAGCGCGGCGCGAGTGTGCGTGCTTATGATCCGGTTGCGACGGATGAAGCGCGGCGCGTGCTTGCGCACGACCTGGGCGACGATCCGGAAGCGCATTCGCGACTTGAGTTCGTGACGACATCGGAGGAAGCCGCAGCCGGCGCAGATGCGCTCGTGATCGTCACCGAATGGAAGGTGTTCAAGAGCCCGAATTTCGCGGCGCTGGTTGAGCTGCTGAGCGAGCCGGTGATCTTCGATGGGCGAAATCTGTATGAGCCGCAGACGATGGCTGAGCTGGGGATCGAGTATTACAGTATTGGGCGGCCGTTTGTGGCGGGGGCACAATCGGTGGAAAAGACATTGCGGGTCGTACAACGGTGAGGAATAGCAGTAGTTTGAAAACTATGGATAACGAAAGCGTCGTGGGCTCGATGACTTGAAGCGACAACCACCCCGAGCAGGCTACGCTTTCGCGCCCATTTAGCCAATTAACAGGTATTCGGGACACACGATCGGTGCGCACAAGCAGCCCTACTTCGCAGTCGGCTCGGCCTTCGTCTCCGAAGGCGGATACAGGCGCAGCATCGCACCGGGCGCGTCAATTTCTTCTTCGCGATGATGGGACGGCTGACTACCTAGTCGGCTACGCCGCGCTGGCGAACTGGACCTGGACATTGGCAATCCCATCCAGCTCCCGCTAGGTAGTAGCGCTAACCGACTCGACGCCGATGATACGCGAGGCGGCTCAAGATGCGTGGCGCGCCGGAAGTTACCGAATGACGGCATGGCGTCGCGCTCGCGGTTGCCCACATACTTGTACAGAATGTTGGCAATATTTGCCGGGCGCATTGTCCGATCGAGACTAGATTGCCAACGTACTATTCGAGAATTGTAGAACCGGCGGCCGACGTACTATGTACAAATCTCTTCAGGCGGCCCGCGCAGCGGCTGCGGTGCTTGTCGTATTATTCCATCTCGGTGCCCAGTTTGCCCTTGACAAGATTTTCGGTGTTAAGTGGATTGGACATATATTCGAATTCGGAAAAGCTGGCGTCGAATTTTTTTTCGTGCTGAGCGGATTCATTATCATCACCGCGCACCGCCATGACCTCTTCAATCCACGCCGGTTTGCGTCATACATCCGCAAACGGGTGATACGGATTTATCCGACATATTGGATCGTGTTCGCGGCAGTCAGTCTTACACTTGCCGCATCCCCTGTGCTCCGCGAAGCAATACCAGATGGTGACACGCTAGTCCGATCGATACTCCTGATCCCTCAAGATCCCGCTGTCGTCGGCGGCACTGGCGCTCCGGTTTTAATCGTCGCGTGGAGCTTACAATGGGAGATCGTCTTCTATGCACTGATCGGCTGCTTCATTCTTGGTCGGATATTTGCGTCCATTGCCATTGCATTTTTGCTCATGAGTGTTGCGACGTGTTTCAACTACGAGTGTGGTTTCCCCGCCTCGTTTTTCAGCAAGCACTATATTGTATTGTTCGCTCTCGGAGCGGGAACTGCGCTTCTGTGCAGATCGAAAATTAGGACGAGATACCCCGCATTAATTTTAGCATTCGGTGTTATTACATTCCTTGCTATGGGGGTAGCTAACGATTTCCATGTATTCGTTTATGGTCCGACTAGCTCAATCGGGTACGGATTGGCGAGCAGCGCGATTATCTATGGCCTGGTCAAGCTCGAAGACACCGGAATACCATTGGGCGTACATCGCTGGATTCAAACGCTTGGAGACGCGTCGTATGCTCTGTACCTTCTACACTTTCCGATAATTAGTGTGATGTGCAAGATTGCGATCAAGATTGGGTTGACCGGGACAGCTGGCGCGGTGATCTCATATCTCCCTATTCTGGCAAGCTGCATTGCTGCTTCCGTGGTATTTCATCTATGGATTGAGAAGCCGGTGATGCGATATCTGTCCGCTGCCCCCAAGGCAGCACTTTTCAATCGGGGTTAGGTATCGGTGCGCCGCCGATCTCTCCAATCAGAGGCACCCTGTGGAGTCGAGGCAAACTCATCATCGCCGGTGGTGCGGTCAACTCCGCCCACAGTCACCAACGGCTGATCAGCCGCGAACGGCGATGCGCACCTGTTGCCAAGTGCCTTGCCGTGCGACACGACCCTTCTGTGCTGAAGGTTGGATGTGCGCCCGGCCTCCCCGACAGGTAATAAACGGTTAGCGCACGGCACCAAGACCCACAAAGAAGTCAGCCACCTTCCGCACTTCGACTGCAATGCCGGATTTGATCAGCGAGTCCAGGCGATCTTCATCGGCTACGCGAATCTGCTCGTCAAAAAAGAGCTTGGCCACGTCTTTCGGCGCTTCGCACGAGATCATCCCCAGCTGGTAGCGGGTATAGAAGACCTTCCGATGCATATTGGACGGACGCTGGCCGAATTTGCAGAGAAAGTATTCTGCATCCGGAAGGTCGTAGTGCAGTACTTGACCTCCAACCACAGTCTTTGGCCGACGATCGATTTTGATCCATTTATGAATATTGAAATTGAAGGATCTTGCGCGACTCGCGCGCATGAACGCCTTGTGGTTGTTATATCCCAGATATAAACCTCTATACACTTTCTCACCAGTTATCGGATTGACCGGTGTCGATGGGAAGCGCCCAAACAAGGCGGCTTTATAGAAGTAGTGCTCCACCAGCGATAATTTTTTCGGGTCAACTCGCAACTTTACCAACAACGCGTTCACGACACGCCAAAAATTCTGCAATCGATCTTTTCGCTGAATAAAAACGGTCTGCGATTTGAAGATATTCTCTCCCGTCGAAGGCGTTGGCAATAATTCCAAATTTGGCATCAATATCTGATCAACATCAGCTCCGACTGACGCCAATAATTCCGAAATACTCGAGAATCCGCCACCTGGAACGATCATTTCATCGGCGTCGATGCTGCACACCCACTCGATTCCATCGTCATTGGCCAACGATGCGGCGTAAAGCATATTTATACGTTTGCGAAAATCCATCTGTTCCGTCTCGTGAAGTTCGACTTGCTTGATCCACGCCGGAGGATTCTCGATAGCTGACGCCCGAACAGTTGTCTGCGCCGTCACCTTTTCATACTTTGTTAATTCTGATATGGCCTCGTCAGTCGTGCCATCGAAGAACACATATATCTTCGCGGCCCCAGCCGCAAGCAGGTACGGGATCGAATATTTGAGCAAACGCCATTCGTTCTTTACCGTATAAACCACAGCGAAGCTGCTCGGAATAGGTTTTTTCATGCTCGATCGATGCAATTGTGGTCGGCGACATTGTCCAACTACTTGCGCGCGGACTTCTCCCGGCTTAGCTCACCGCGCACGGCTACGACTGGAGAGTATGCTCGCGTCGCTTTGGCGAAATCGGCCAAAAGATTGGAGGGAAGCGACGAGACCTGCGGTCGTTGTGGCCAAGCATTCAGTAACGGCAGCCGTAAGGACGCGGCGCCGTTTCTCTCTACAAACAACGTCAGGTACACGAGTCACGCATGTGGCCGTGGTTTGATGAGTCATTCGAGCAGAATGCCAAGGTGTTTCAGGCAGCTGACTCGGGACGGTGACGAATACGTCGACCAACGCGCAAGCCCTGGATCGCCGGCCCATGGCACCAAGACCACAATATCGAAAACGGTCGACACTCACTATAGGATTGCCAGGCGCCGGCGGATACTCGACATCCTCACCACGGCGCCGTCTAGCGCGGCAATTGTGACAATGCCCCCACTTCGACTAATCGATTTGATGCCGAGCGCTGGACGTTATTTAGGCGCCTCAGCGAGCCAAACCGCGAATAAGCAGCGATCAATATTCCCAACGCGACTCCATAAATCAAACCGCTATAGCGCGGACCCAAGGGATTTCCGCCGATGGTTGTCGCGGCCATTCCAGCGGTAATCATCAAGTATTTTCCAATGTCTCGAAAGTGCGGCGACTGCTTTTCGTCCAGTTTTGCGCGTCGATACATAGTGGCGCATCGATACAATGCATATAAAAGTGAAGCGGGTAGCGCAATCCCAAAAAATATTCCACCAGCAAAGAACTGGTAAACCCAAAAGTTGTGCCCTGCCGACCAGCCCTCCTGCGACTCAAGGGCATCGCGTGGCGCGAAAGCGAGCAACTGCTGGATATATTTTTCGGCATAGTGGAATTTGTGGCCGTACCCTTTTCCAAAGAGCAAGGATGGCACGTCGGATGTCACTTGATCATATTGATTTTGAAGTTCAGCAAGTCTTGATAACGTTGTAGGGTCTTTCCCGTTCCCGGCAGTCTGAGCGTAGAAGATACGCTGGGACCAATGGTCGAGAACAGATGGGAATAGCGATGCCGAAACACCGCCGATTAATACGGCCGACGCGATAGCGACAGCCGACGTGCGAATAGTCGACGAAACGAACCTTGCAGCATCCGACGCTGAAATCCACGCTGCAAGAAAGAATAGAAGGATCGTGCCAATAAGTAAGCTACGTGTGACACTGAATAGCTCAATACCAAGCGTTAAAGCGAAAAACGCAAGAATCAAGGGGGTGCGATGACGCAGCACAACTATCATGTAGAGCAGATATCCCTGAAATCCAAGCAGAGTTGGGGATACGATATGATATCTCACATCGTCAATCGGACCGCCGGTCGCCAAACCGGAGATGAAGCTTCCAATGCTCGAAAGTGCCATGCTATAAAATAACCACTTCTCGAATGCACGTGCTCTTTTCTCGCTCCACGGATGGCATCCGGCAGCGTATCCAATCGCAAACAACAGAGAAGGGAATACTGCGCGCAAGTACTTGTCAGCTTCATTTCCCTGGATAATGTACGGCACAATGCTTCCTACTATCGTTAACATTATCGATAGAGACACAATTTGCCTGAGTTTTGAACGGAACCTGAATCGCGGCCCGATAAGCGCCAATAAAATACCGCTTAGGAGAGCCGGCGCGACAAGTGCATACTGGACCGCATGGCTCTGACTGTCCACGTCAGCTTTGTAGTCGAATGCCATTGGCACGACAAGAAGTACTATCAGAAGCGATATATATCTCGCTTGCATCTTTTCCTCGGCGATATTGCAATTCGATCGTATAAATTAATCCATCGCTTCAACTTTTTGTGCTACGGGAGCGGCTCGTATGCCGTCATTATCCAGCTGGTCGCTGGTGTCGATGCCCTACGCCAAGAAAATCGGATCGCCACCTTGTCAGTCTTTGCTACGAACTTCGTCATTCCGGCACACTGGATCGTGAGCGTATTCTCCCCATTCACCGCACCATAAAGACGTATTTCATAATAGAGACCACTAAACATGGCATTATTGTCCGCTGGCAAATCGAGAACGCGAGGCTTCGAAAATTTACTTTCAAACGACACGATATTTGGCGCCCCCAATTGAACTATGTAATTTGCATCACCAACATTATTTGAAACGCGATCATTCTTATATTGATCGATGACAAGAGTATCGCCGGTCGCTGTTGAGCCGTTATCGCATATTTGCCAAGGATTTTTGTCGAAAACAAGGTTGCGTATTCTCAATGCTCCTCGCAAGCCGCTTATTACAAACACATTCCCGCCGAACTCGGTTGCGCTCGCAACAAGCGTATCGATCCCAAAAGAACCGGTTGGGCCACCTACGCTTGTCGCAAAGAGCGTTAGAGCGCCCGTGGTCGGGTGGAGCACCATCGCGTTTCCACTGATGCTGAATTGCGATATTTGAACGTGCGCTCCTGGCCCAATGCTTACTAGCTTGGTCGGATTTCGGTATATGCCATTTTCGAGTTTTATAGCGCCTATTGTGCACACGCTACCAGGATCTATTGAAATCAGGGTGGCACCTTGTTGCGCAGCAATGAATTCGATTGTGTCTATTACCCAGTTGTAACCCCGGATATTCATGAATATCGGGCCAACCATATTCTTACAATCAACAAAAAAACGGCCCCATTTGTTGTTTGGAACGCCATTTAAACAGCCTGCCCACTTCATCGCGCCGCCAGTTAATCCACTTCCGAAAACGAGTTCATCCCACACGCCTCCCCAGGGGCCGCCGACACGAGGCTTTACCTTGATTGCATATGAGCCTTTGATAAAACGCAGGCGCGTTAGCGAGAACTCGAAAACCATCTGAGAAAATACAATTGGATTTGCATTTTCATTCGATGCGGGCTGGATGTTCGCGTAATCGAACTCGATGTCCGAAATTCGCCAGCTGTGTATAAGGGGCGTGCTTCCGGTTGATCCGATGTTCAATATCGGTACGTTGTCAGCGATTTGAACGATGCGGGTGCTACCAGCGTTGTCCCCAATGATTGCCCATTGATAGCCCGAGGGCACGTTTAGCGGACCTGATATCAGATACGTACCCGCGACAAGCGTGCCACGCTTTTGGTTCTCAACGAGAAAGTTGATCCAATTCTGAAGGGCGACGGTATCGTCAGTGCTACCATCACCTCGCGCGCCGAAACTCTTTGCATTGAAGTGATCGGCTGCGAGCAATTCGATGTCAGGATGACCACTTGTGCTTTGGGGCGTCGCCAATGCGGTGGGAATGCGATTCAGATACGTCAATCCGACCGAGCTTGCGATCATCTTGGCGAGTGCTGTACGACGCTCCTGATCCACTGATATGCCTCCTGCAGTTCTCGATAGCTCTTGCATGACGCTTGGAGCGGCAATTATGGAGCCGGGTTGAGTATCGCGCACATCAGCATGCTCGAATTTGTAAATATCCGCCAAATCATCGTCCTAATCCGCCGCCCCCCCCCCCAACTGGGGCAACTCACGGATGCAACCGACGCGACAGATATACGCCCATCGCGGTCCATCACAGATAGCCAACAGCGATGGCGTGCAGCATGTCGGAGGCCCGACATTCGAAATACATTGGCCGCCGTCGCGTTAGGCCAGAATCTCGGAGATCCGCCTCATCGCGACAGCCTCCTCTCGTAAAGCGCGCGTTTCTCTGCACGCCTTGTCACCAGGCCGGGCAGTACGCGGCCACCGGCTGTCACCCATTGCGGCCGGCCGCTGTCCGAATCGTTGATCGACCGACACGCGCTGCGCCATTCGCCGGCATTGAACCGGCGCGCGGTCGTGCTCGCACAATGCGCGCCAGGCCCGATGTAATGGGTGAAGCGCACTGCCACCGCGAGTATGTGCCCCCCCTGCATTGCCGGCTCTGCGTGCCCGATCATCTGCTGCTTGAGCGGCGCACGGCTCGGAGTACTTATGCCCGACGGCGACGTCCGTCGAGTCGACCATGCATTTCGTCGGGATACCGATCGGGGCGCGATACCCGACGTACTGGATCCCCTGGAATTGCGGGACGACAGAAAGGAGTTGGGCCGCTTTCGCGGCCCCCACTACTCCCACCGGAGTCTTCTTCAGCGCAGTAGTCATCTGCCCCGCGCTGGCGATGAAGGAAATGTAAGCAAAGCCCGTGCTCCCTCCCGGCCGTGCATTGACAATCTGGCTGGCAACTCCCTTCCCGTCTCGATCGGCCCCCGACGGAAGCCGCCTGTCTACTTTTCACCAAGGGGATCGATAGACCTGCCCCGCTGAATCCAGACTTCCTGGTCCATTAGACGATTTATAAAGCGGTGAAGCCGAGGATTCCGTGCGCGTCGACAGTACTCCCAAGCTGCCGGAACCACGGCCTGGCGTGGATTGCTTCCTGGCCAATGACTTAGTGCTTGTCCCTCTTGAAACACTCGTCCCCGGTGATGCGTTATCTGCGCGGCTACCGTTTCCGGGCAATACGAGCCGCTCTTCCGGCGTGAACTCGTAGCTTTCACCCGCTCCCCCACCACTTTCGAGACTCGCTTGATAGCTATCTTCGTACGTATTCGGCCCACCGAGCAGGCGGCCCAAAATTGCGTCTTGCGAACGCCCTACGCTCCGCCCTTGACTACCATTCGCCAATGCTCCCGAACCATCCGAAGCCACAGCACCGGCAGATATACCCAAGTCCTGTGAATTTTCCAACATCCGGCGCGAAAACGACCGTGAATTCGATTGCGACGAATGCCATTGACCGGCAGCGGGCTGAGCGTTACCCGATGCGCCTGCTGCGTTGGCCGAGACGCTGACGAAGACGGCAACTACCGGCGCTATCAATACGAGAGAGGAATTTGTCTTCACGCGCGGAGCATCCATAAGACGATCGGACATCAAAAGCTACCAATATATCTATCGGCAATAGTTAAATCATGCGGACCAACGTCCCACAGGAAATCAAATTTTTGCCATTACCTACGGCACAAATCCGCCATTGGCAAGATCCCACCGCAGAGAATGGATCACCCCTACGCATACATCATGAGTGAATTAACCCCCATCGATCCGCCACGATATCGGCCATATCCGCCAACCGTCGCGTTACACCATGTATGGCGACGACCATCGCCCACCACCCCGCAATAGATTGGAAAGCAGTCAACCGAATGCAGTCAACGTCACGCGACGCACAGATTCGGCGTATCGGTGGCGATACAGGTTAGACGCGGGTCTTACTCGCGACGAACCGGATCAGCAAGTGATACCGGAACTAATCGGCGACTGACGCCTGGAACGCAGGCTCGCGTCCGCGCGGACCTCGAGTGCGCTCGCGCTTGTGATCGGATCTCCACCTTTCAGTGCTCGGTCGTCCGAGCCGCCCGAATTCTATCTCAGCCGTTTCCGACTCTATTTTTCCCATCTTGCTTACCCAACTGATCCGTTTTCAACGCAATAAAATATTCATATATTGACTGGAGAGTTGCATATGTAAACCCCGCCCTTCCATCCAAAAACCCTCGCTTTCCAAAATAAAGAATAATGAATTTAACAAGCGGCCGCATCGGCAACCTATAAAATATTTCCTTCTGATGGAAGCGACGTTCATGGAAATCGCTCGCCGAAATGGCCTTGATAACGCTAAATTCGGCATAACCCCGTCGATTCTCGACAATCTGCTCTGCCTCTAGGTCGCTGTAATTATTGTGCCTCGCGACCCAATGATGCAAGCCTTTCGAGAATGGAAAATGGTCGAGATAACCTTGGATACGCGCAGTCGGCCCATCCGGAATCGAAACAGGGTTCACCAACCTCTCGTAACGCATCTTTTCCGGCCGAAACAGCCTCAAATAGTAAGGCGAGGTCTGCACATGTTTCAGCCATGTATCCATAAAAAAATCCCGCCGCTGAACGCTGTACGCGACCTCGTCCGTTGCTGCCTCGACTGCTCGCGACGCACTCTCGATCAATGAAGGCGTCATTCGCTCGTCAGCATCTATATAAAAGACCCACCGGTGCTTGAACGGAATGTTGGCCAGTCCCCAGTTCTGGTGACTGGCCCAGTTATCAAAGGGACGCTGAATCACCTTGGCGCCAAACGCTTTCGCAATCTCTACAGTCGCGTCCGTACTCATCGAGTCGTAGACGTGAATATCGTCCGACCACGCAACGCTTTCCAAGCAACCGGGCAGATCCTGCTCCTCGTTCTTGGTAAGAATGAGTATAGAAATACCCACTGAACTATTATTCATGTTTGGTCCGTTCACCGATTTTTCTGGCCGGCATGCCGGCATAGACTGCCCACGTATCCGGAAGACTCCGCGTCACTACCGAGCGCGCGCCGATCACGGCACCTCGTGGAATCGTCACACCGGGCGCTATAAAGGCTTCCGCACACACCCAGACGCGGGGCTGCAGGACAATCGGCGCGGCTACAAGCTGAAAGTTCGCCGAGTTGTAGTCGTGGGAGCCTCCACAGAGGTGCGCACCCTGCGAAACCACGCAAAAGTCACCTATTCGGATCGCGTCCATGTTGTATATCGTGACCCCGTCGGCAATTCCTACGTGACTACCAATCTCCAGATTCCATGGCGCCCAGATACGCGCATTCGGATAGACATGCACGTGCTGCCCCAGTTTTGCGCCGAACATTCTTAATAAAAATGCTCGCCAGCCGTGGCAGGGTCGAGGGCTCAATCTAAACAAGATCGCGTATGTGATATTCCAGATTTGACGCCGCAATCTGTTCCCGAAACTGAAGGAAGGCTCGGTAAATGGATCAGTACCGTTAATAATCATAGATGCACTCCCCGACGCGCTAATATTACTTCTCTTCGTGTAAATAAATGGGTACTCGCGGATGTCTGCGCGAATCGTCCTGTAGAAAGAGATGCGCGACGCATCTATGCACCACGCACGGCCTGGCGCGTACCCGATTACTTCTGCCCGCGGCGCATCAATATGAACTGTCCCATCGCCCCCCCCAAAAAACCTATTCCATTACCCTTCCTGCAACACGGCCACCAGATCGTTCACCATCGCTTGTACCGCGAATCGCTTCCTGAACGTCTCGGCAGCTTGCCTTCGTATTTTTTCGCGTGACGATGGATCTAGATCGAGCCAAATGCGGAGCATTTGCTCAGTTCCCGCAATCGTGTCGCTTCCGACCAACCCGGCTCCGTCGTTGTGGACCTCGCGCCAGATATTGACCTTGTCGGTAATCAATACCGGAAGGCCACAACCGAGCGCCTCGGCAACAGCGATGCCGAAATTCTCCTGGTGAGAAGGCAAAATGAACGCATCACTGGCATAAAATGCACCCCATTTCAAATTCCCGTTCAGCATTCCGGGCCAAGTGATCCGACTACCGACTTTCAACTCATCAGCGAGCTGTTTTAGTGCAGCCATCCATCCGCTGGAATCGGGACCGGCGACGACCACATGAGCATTCGCATCGACGCCTGCAACTTTTGCGAAGGCATTGATGAGCAAGTCACATCCCTTTTTCGTGTGGATGCGTCCAAGAAACAAGATGATTCGTTTGTCCTGAAGCTCCGGGTACGCCTGCAAAAAAGCTTCCCGCAGACCTGTCTCATCTGTCGGAGGCGCACTGGTTCCAAACGACACAACCCGTTCATTGGCGCGATACAGCCAGAACGACTCGCGCGCGAGACGCCGCTCCTCCTCCGCGGTGAACAATACGGCCCGCGCGTCGCGTAGTACGCGGTATTCAGCCCCCGCCCAATACAGCCATTTTTTCAGATGCTTGAGCGGATAGGTACGCTTGAACCATGGATCGAGCATCCCGTGAGGAAAAACGTAATACGGTACTTTGAGTTCACGCAACACCTTCCACGCGCCCAAGCCGTGGTACTGCCATAACCCGTTAATAAAGACCGCATCGAACTGTTGCGCATGCTTTCTTAGCCATGGGACAAAGCGTGGAGTGTAGGAGAATGTGTGGCGCGCCGGACCCAGCGCATGCGTAGGCAACGGAAATGCCGAAAGAAATGGCGCATCGGGCGCATCGAAACACACGACCTCGACTTGATGGCCGCGGGACACCATTTCAATACCGCTCTGACGCACACTTTCAATTGGCCCGCCCGATTTCGGGTCAACAGTCGTGAGAATATGCAGGATTTTCATGAGTGTGCGCGATCTGCAGTAAAAATAGGTGACAAATATGGATTTCGATGCGGATCAAAAATACCACACCGCCAAAATGAGTTCCGAGTTTTATCGACGAGCCACCTGATCAACGATATGCGCCAAACGCCTTCCCAGAGACGGTGCATTCAGATGCTGGTATTTTATAAATGCACGCGATGCGATTTCACGCAACTCCTCCGGCGACAAGCTCCAGATATATTTCAGTGTGGCGGACAACGCGTCGGCACCACCACTCTGTGAGTAGAGAAAGCCTGTCTTGAGGTGCTCGACATATTCGGGCTCAGGTCCCATATGCTTCGAAAGCTGATCATGTACAAGCGGAGGCAAACTCAACCCGAACATATGTACGACGCTCAATCCCGCAGCACCGGGATAACAACCGATTCGGCATTTCCTGCTAACCATCGCGATATCTTCATCATCGAAAATCGGGCCGTGCCATATGATGTGAGATCTTGTTGCATAAGCCTGCTTCAGTCTTTCGAGGTGTTCGCCACCGCCCACAACATGTAGCGTAATCGCATCGCCCTCGCGCCTCACTGCCTCGACAGCTTCTATCAAGCTTTCGATATTGGAACCGTCGCGAAGTCGTCCGATGAATAATACGCCGCTCTCCGTACCGGTTTTCATTTCCGGACGTATTACTTTCGCAATCGAAAGAGAGTTGGAAGCAACCGCTAATTTTGATGGCGCGCAACCAATTTTCTCGAGCGAACGTTTCGAAGCTTCCGTATAGCAGATATATTTCGCGGACAAGGCCGTTGCGACCCGGTAGCACAGCGCCCGAGCCAAGCCGGGCTTTTGGTAGCGATAAAGCCCCTGGCCATGGATCAAGATCGGCACGCGAAGTATGCGTCCGGCGAGCAATGTGAGCCACAACGAGAAATAAGTCACGTCTGCAAACATGAGGACTGCTGCAGGACGCTCGCGTATGATTCTCCCGCAGACCTTCTCTTGCATACTGACCCGGTTTCCGAAAATCCGCGAAATCGGCGTTTCGATAAATTCGCTGCAAGCCGGACGCTCCCGCGAAAACCCAAGCGACTCGATGCCACGCGTATTGGCAAAAATTTTCACGTCGAAAATCTCACCAAGCGAAGAAACCACTTCCAGCCGATATCGCGCGATTAGTGGCTGTACGTAGAAGACGGAAGCCTTTGATTTAAATGCACTAGCCGCCTGCCCGTTTGCACCGCTCGGCGTGGACTTGTCGCGGTTACTCATCGAATCACCCAAATATCAAAACAACCCAAGAGGCACCTACTTGCGCTTAAGCACGGCATCCGTTCCTTGCGGCGACGATTGCATCGACAACGTTCCGTCCGAATGCTTGTGGCGTGTGCTGCTCCGCAAATCCGCGTAGCCGAGCTGTACCGCTTATCGTGCTGACCGATTCGAGCAGGTAGGTCCAGTTGAAGCGCATACTGTCACCGCTCGCATCGACGAAATCTCGCCAACGTATACCAAGCACATGCTTCTCCCGATATCGTTCGATCAAGCCGTTGCCGGCCGTAACGACTGGCACACCAGCCTGTGCAGACTGAATGAGGACGCCGCTCATGCCGCTAAAGTTTTCGTAGCAAAGCCAGACAATGTCCGCACATGCGAACGACTGCCCTTCCTCCAGGTCTGTCACGAAGCGATCGACGATATGCAATTGCTTTCGCCGTTCCGGATGCTGCACAAGAAACGCTTCTATCATTCGCTTAGCCGCCTCTTCTTGCGAGCCGACCAATAACAAGCGAAAGTTCGCTGGCAAATCCGTAGCCGAAAACAGGCTCAGGATTTTCCCGAGCCCCTTACGTGGAGCGATCGACCCGTATAACAAAACGACAAAATCGGAAGCTAAAAAACCATAGGCCGAACGCGCGCTGCTTCGTTCGGCCGGTTGGCGGATGGTCGACACGTCCGGCACATAGCACACCTTTTCGACATGTCGCTTCATCGAATTGTTGACGAAGTCGGTCAGTGGCTCATCAATTGAAGTAAGCAGCGCGAGATTGCGGACCCGCAGCGCGAGGCGGAAAAACAACTCGTTGATCGTGTCCTGCTTCCCCCTCACACCGACAATCCCGCATCGGGCGTGATGAAACTTCGCGGCCACCACCATGCCGCCAAATGGAACGCCATCGAAGGGCGATCCGTAGCAGCCGATAACCTTGTCTATGTAGTTGAAGTACGGGATGTAAACGAAATCGATTCGTTCGTGCCGCGACACCGCGCGAAAGCCCGCCTGAAACGCGCGAATCCAACGATATTGCGAACGGAACAACTCGAAGCGGCTCCTTCCGCTGTGCGGTAGATCCGGCATCGTCGCGACCTTCAAGCGGTCGCCGAACTCGGCCAGCACCGACTTGCATGCGTCATGACTAGTAGCTTCGGCGGTGGTCAGCAATATAACCTTCAGCCCACGACTGAGCGCCTCAGCAACGATCAAACGCACGTACAGCACCATGCGATGACCGGTAGCTACCGGTTCGACGATCATCAACGTCGTCATTCCGTTCCCCTACGTGCGTTCCGTCTTGAGGCTGTCACGCACCAAGATTTGCTTGAAAAGATTGAGATACCGTTCGGCCACACGTTTGACGGAAAAGGCGCTCAGGTCCCGCGTGCACCGAATCCGCTGTGTAACGAACATTTCGATCGCCGCAGCATAGCGAGCACTTTGCGACACGGGAACGCACACGACGCCTTCAAATCCGCTCACCTTTGCAAACACATCGATATCCGACGCCACGACTGGCACGCTGCTTGCAAGCGCCTCGATCATCGCGACACTATGCGCTTCGCGCAGCGATGGCATCAGATAGACGTCCGCCGCCGACAGAAGCGACGGAACGTCGGACCTGCCGCCCAACCACACGACATGCCGTTCGAGATTCAATTCGGAAATCTTGTCGACTACGTCTTGGCGATACTGCTCGCTCTCCGTCAGGCCTGCGAACCACAGCTTGACGTCGTGGCCAGCGTCGACGAGCAACTTCAGCGCCAGCACGCTCGACAGTTGCCCCTTTGCCGGCACAATGCGGCCGACCTGGAGCAAGATGGTCTGTGTTTCGCGCACGCCAAACGTCTGACGCAGTCGGTCCCGCTCGATCGGATCGAAACAAAAGCGATCGATCTGCGTTCCGTTCGGAATGGTTTCGAGCCTGCGCACGCTGCCGAAGTGCTTCCTGTAATTGTCTCGGGCTATCTCGGTCACGGTCACGACTGCGGACGCGGAAAAACGTAACAGATACTCTGCCGCACGAAACACGCCGGCCCCATAGTCGTCGTTGTTCGCGGAATGCAGCACGCTGACGACAGGCACGGAAACGCCCAGCAATTTCGCCACCACGCGTGCATACGCAGCCGGGATGACTGAGTGGGCTACAACGATATCCGGCGCGAACTCCCTGTACGCACGGCGAATCAAGCGCAGTCGCTCAATGCGACCGGTCAGCCGCTCAGGGCTCGAGATCCAGACGCCTTGATTCGAAAGAAGCCAAATTATGTGCTCGAACTCCTGATCGCAAGGATTCAACGCGGCAATGCCGGTGACCTCCCCCGTCCCGGCATGCGCCTCGGCGAGGCTGCACGCAAGCACTTCCGCTCCGGAATGTCGTGGCGTCAGGACGATATGAAGA
Organism: Burkholderia sp. Ac-20353; assembly: GCF_017104785.1. Lineage (NCBI taxonomy): Bacteria > Pseudomonadati > Pseudomonadota > Betaproteobacteria > Burkholderiales > Burkholderiaceae > Burkholderia > Burkholderia sp. Ac-20353. The sequence goes on from NZ_JAAGPL010000056.1 coordinate 26,106, forward strand.
ATGCGCATGACCATTCCCTCAAGCCGGTAGCGAAAAGCCGGCGCGCAGCTTTTTCAGGGGCAGGATAATGGCGACGGCGCTCAACACGCCAAGCAGGACAGCGTGGTACGGGATCTCCGAAAGCAGATGCCCGATTATCACGATCAACGCGGACACCGGAACACCGACGGTGGCGAGCGGCATCAACTGCCCCCACTCGCCCCTCGCGTCGGAAAGCACCGCGCTAAGCATGGTTGCGCCGCAAACAAACACCCCCGTTGCCGAAGCTACAGCCACACCAAGCGCACCGAAAAGCGGTGCGGCAATCGCCGATAACGCAATCAACACCACCAGCTGGACCGACGTGGCGAATGTCACGCGGCTCGGCCTGCCGGTTCCGCGCAGATATGCGGTAAGCAATCCAACCAACACGCCCGCCGCCATTAAGTAAACGAAAACACGGAAAAACGGCACAGCACCGCTCCACTTGCTGCCAAGCGCTATGTCAATAATTTCCGGTGCTGCCATACAGAGAAATGTCGCGAGCACGAGCGCGATCGTCCCGAGGTGACTGAACAGTGCCATTGCATATCGGACGGCGTGAGCCTTATCCTTCCGCGCGAGTTCAGCGAAGTTCGGAAACAGATATTGACTGAGTGCCATGCCGAAATCGGCCACACCAAACTGCGCCAGCCGGCTCGCGGTCTGGTATAGGCCCAGGGTCTGCACGCCGAATACCTTTACAGTGATCAGTCGGTCGAGTTGATTGACGATCATGGACAACAAGCTGCTCGCCCAGACCCAGCGGCCGAATCCCATAACCTCGCGGAGCGGTTCTGTGTCGAAGTTCAGTCGCGGTCGGGTAGAAAACACGATATGCGACGCTATCGCCTTGAGCATCTCGGCAAGCGGTAACGCGGCGAGCACCCAAAACACGTCGTGGTAAACGAATGCCGATACACAGGACATCACAAAGTCGACGCCGACGAAGGTCGTCGTCAACAGTGCAACCGTGCGAAACCTTCTCTCACGTTGGGCGATCGCGACACGCATGCTCGCCATGCACCTCGCGAAAGGCACCAGTGCAACGAGTTGCAACAGCGTCGTGCTCTCCGGGATGCTCATCAATCGCGCAGTCGGTTCCGAAGTCACGAACAATACAACCGAAAGGATCGTGCCTCGCACTGCGTTTGCAGTCCACAGCGCGTCAAGGCCGCGCTGATCCAGTAACTCACGTTGCTGGATCAGCGCATGGCTCAACCCCATTTCAGTCAGCGATTCCGCAATCGACAGGGCCATCAGGGCCGCAGCGATCAGCCCGATCGACTCCGGTCCCAACAGTCGTGCCAGCAGGAAGAACTTGAACGCCACAAGCAGGCGCGACACCCCTTGTTGCGCGAACACCCAGGTCGCGCTGCTCTCGTCAAATCGCATCATTGTGGTTTGCCGTCACTACCCACTTAAGCCCGTTCCGTCATCTGCTCTTCATGACGCTGCAAAAAATCCCGGTAGGTCGAAGCCAACCCTTCGTCCAGACCGATCTTCGAGGTCCATCCCAGCTCGGCGAGCTTGCTGACGTCGAGCAGCTTCTGTGGCGTGCCATCCGGCTTCGTCGAATCGAACTCGATGCGGCCGTCGAAGCCCACCGCGCGCATCGCGGCGCCCGCCAGTTCTTCGATCGTGACGTCAGATCCACATCCGACGTTGTACACGCCCGAATCGATGCCCTTCTCGAGAACAAAGACGGTCGCGTCAGCCATGTCGTCGACGTGCAGAAACTCACGGCGCACGCGGCCGGTTCCCCAAACCTGGAGGCTAGCCTTACCATCCAGCTTCGCCTCGTGAGCCTTGCGCAGCAGCGCCGGCAGCACGTGGCTGGTCTGAAGGTCGTAGTTGTCGTTCGGACCGTAAAGGTTCGTCGGCATCAGCGACACGTACTTCGTCCCGTACTGCCGGTTGTACGATTCGCATAGCTTGATGCCCGCGATCTTCGCGATCGCGTACGGCTCGTTCGTCTTCTCGAGTGGACCGGTCAGCAGATACTCTTCCTTGATCGGTTGCGGGCATTCACGGGGATAGATGCACGACGAACCGAGGAATACCATCCGCTCGACACCTGCCCGATAGGCAGCATCGATCACGTTCGCCTCGATCATCACGTTCAGGTAAAGAAAGTCGGCCGGATATGTGTCGTTGGCCAGAATACCGCCCACCTTGGCGGCAGCAAGCACGACGACGTCGATCGCGTTGTCGCGGAAAAACGCTTCCACGGCGGCCTGATCGGTCAGATCGAGCTCGGAGCGGCCACGTGTCACTACGTTGCGATAGCCCTTCGCTTCGAGGCTGCGCACAACAGCCGAGCCGACCATGCCCCGATGTCCAGCCACAAAAATTCGAGTTTCCCTATTCATGGCGTTCACTCGTTGTATTCGAACGTCTTGAAACCCGCGAGCGTTACCAGCGCATCGCGCTTCGCGACCTGATAGTCCGATCGCACCATCTCAGTGACAAGCGACTCGAATGACGTGGTCGGCTTCCAGCCCAATTTCTCGTGCGCTTTGGTCGGATCACCCAGCAACGTTTCGACTTCAGTCGGACGGAAGTAACGCGGATCGACGCGCACGATCACAGTGCCAGGCGCCACTTTCGCTTCCGAACCCTCGACCTTTTCGACGATACCGATCTCGTCGACACCTTCACCCTCGAATCGCACGGTAATGCCGAGCTCCGCAGCAGCCTGCTGTACGAAATCTCGCACGCTGTACTGCACGCCCGTCGCGATCACGAAGTCTTCCGGTTGCTCCTGTTGCAGCATCAGCCACTGCATTTCGACGTAGTCGCGTGCGTGACCCCAGTCACGCAGCGCGGATAGGTTGCCGAGGTACAGGCAATCCTGCAGACCGGTTGCGATACGCGCGATCGCGCGCGTGATCTTGCGCGTTACGAAGGTCTCACCGCGCACCGGCGATTCGTGGTTGAACAGGATGCCGTTGCACGCATAGATACCGTACGCCTCGCGGTAGTTGACGGTGATCCAGTATGCGTACATCTTGGCGACTGCATAGGGGCTGCGCGGATAGAACGGCGTCGTCTCCTTCTGCGGAATTTCCTGCACGAGACCGTAGAGTTCCGACGTCGACGCCTGGTAGAAACGAGTCTTCTTCTCGAGCCCGAGGATCCGGATCGCTTCGAGAATCCGCAGCGCGCCAATACCATCAGCGTTCGCCGTATATTCCGGTTCCTCGAACGAAACCGCAACGTGGCTCTGGGCGGCGAGGTTGTAGATCTCGTCAGGCTGCACGCGCTGGATGATGCGCACGAGGCTCGTTGAATCCGTCAAATCACCATGATGCAGCACGAAGCGCCGGTCGGAAACATGCGGGTCCTGATAGAGATGGTCGATCCGGTCGGTGTTGAACAGCGAAGCGCGGCGCTTGATACCGTGCACTTCGTAACCCTTGTTCAGAAGCAGCTCTGCGAGATACGAGCCGTCCTGCCCCGTGACGCCGGTAATCAAAGCAACTTTACGATTCATTATTCGATACTCCAAATTGGACGTGCCGCATGTGTCGATGTTTCACACACAATCCGCGATGTTGTTCACTCTGAAACGCTTTCGTATCCGTAGTAACCGGAGTAGTAACTGCCGTAGCCGAAGCGATGCCGTGGCACGTCGGTCAACAGCGCCCCCTTCAGCGCCACGCCACCACCGCGCAGGCGGTTCGAGCATTCGATGAGTTCCGCGCGCGGGTGCTGGCCATGGCGCACCACGAGCAGCGTGGCGCCGGCATACCGGCCGATCACCGTCGAGTCGGTCACCGCTAGCACCGGCGGGGTATCGACGATGACAAGGTCGTAGCGTCGCGATACTTCGTCGATGAGTGCCTTGAACCGGTCGCTCAACAACAGTTCGGCCGGATTGGGCGGCAACGATCCTTTCGGAAGCAGATCCACGCCCGTCACGACGTCCCGCTGAAGTGCCTCGTCGAGGTTGAAGCCCGTGATGACGTCCGATAAACCAGGCTGCTTGGATACCCCGAGATACGAGTGAATGTTGCCGCGCCGCATGTCCGCATCGATCAGCAGCACGCGCGTGCCGCCGCTCGCGAGCACGGCTGACAAGTTCACCGAGACGAACGATTTACCAACGTCCGGACGGGGGCCAGTAATCACGATCACGTTATTGGACGCATCGAGCAATCCGAACTGCAATGCTGTGCGCAGACTGCGGATGCCTTCGATTGCCAAATCTTCGTTCTCGAGCGATGCCAGCACGTGTGGCCCAGGCAGACCGCGATCCATTTCCTGCTGCAGGTTGATCTGTGCCTGGCTGTGCGGGATCGTCGCGTAGACTGGCAAGTCGATTGCTTTTTCAATTTCGTCGCTATGCTTCACACCACCGAACAGCGCATGCTTCGTGAACGCCGTTACGGTGCCGAAAACGAGCCCGAGCAACGCGGCCAGAGTGATGATGAGCGGCCGCTTCGGTTTCACCGGGTCTTCGGTCACCACGGCATAGTCGACGACGCGAACGTTACCGACCTGACCAGCCTTGACGATTCGCAATTGCTGCGCACTGTTCAGCAAGTTCGTGTAAAGCTCGGTGTTCACGCGCACGTCGCGCAACAACCGCAATGCCGACTGTTCGGTGTCCGGCAGGGTCAGCACACGCTTATTCAGTTGTTCCTGCTGCGCGTTGAGGGCTGCGATCTGTGCCGTCAGCGCAGCGAGGGCGGGGTGCTCGCCCGTGAAGCGCTGCGACATTTCAACGCGTTGTTGCTCCAAATCGAGGAGTTTTGTCTTGCCATCGACGATTTGCTGCAGAAGCAGTCTGCTCTCTTCGGTCAGATCAACGGTGCCCTTCTGGTTGCGAAACGCGTTGTATCTGTCCTCGGACTGATCGAGCTGCTTGCGCAATTGCGGCAGTTGTTGATCGAGGAACGCAAGCGTGTGCTCTGCTTCGGCCGATTTCCGGTCGATGTTCTGTTGCACGTACGCGGATGCGAGCGTATTGAGAATTTCGGCAGTTCGCGCACTATCGGCACCATCCAGCGACGCGCCGATCACACCGGATTGCTTGGTCTTCTCGGCAATGACGAGAGCATCCTGCAGCCCCTTTATCGTTGCCTGTGTCGATACGCGAACGAGGACAAATTCAGTATCCGGTCGGGCACGGAGACGCGCGACCGTCAGTTCTACTGGGCCGAACTGGTCCATACCTCGTGCGGTCTTACCGACCACCCCCTTCAGGATGACATCACCCTCCGGGCTAACCAATTCATAGTTGCTTCCGTCTCGGGCGACTAGCTCGAACTTCGCGTCGTGACGTTCCTTCGGCACCTTGAACCGCGTGACTTCGATCTTCTCGCCACCCCATGCGAAGCGCGTCATCCCGAACCAGGGTGAAGCCAGTTTCTTGTTTCCGGCCATGCGCGCCAGCATGGAGCCGACCGCGGGGAAATAGCGTGGCTGCGCTGAAATATCGAGATGCAACGCATCGACCGTGTGACCGACCACGAGTCGCGAGCGAATCAGTTCGATTTCTGCATCGGCGGTCTGCTTCGTATCGAAGATCGACGCCAGCTCGCCCAGTGCATTCTGCGTCGAATTAGAACTGTCTTCGACCTGAATCATCACGTCCGCACGATAGGCCGGTCTCGCGACGAACGCATAAGTCGTTCCGAGCAGTAAGACGAGCGCGGCAATCGCAACAATGAGTTTCCAGCTTTCGGCAACCACAGCGATATAGTCTGACAGGTGAATCTCGTCACCGTCATGCATATCGATGATTTTGGATTTATTTACGGATTCCATAGTCAATTCTTGATCCGATTCATTTTGTCGACCCATCGCTCCATACCTTGGTCGATCTGAGACAGTGCCAATTCGAATATCGACCGCCCTTGCCGATACGGATCGATAACGTCGATCTTTTCGAACTCACCAATACGGAATACCCGGCCTTTCGAAAACGGATAACCAGCTTCGATTCTTTTTCGCTGGCTCTGCGTCATCGTGAGAATCAGGTCCGCTGAACGCATGTGCTGCAGGTTCAGGTCGACAGCGATGTGTTCTCCAAGGTCAATGCCGCGCTCGGCCATCAATTCGACGGCCAGCGGATCCGCACCGTGCCCGGCGAGCGCCGAACATCCCGCCGATCTCACGTTCGCCAACGGCAGCGCCCGTGCAAGCAGCGCCTGTGCCATCGGGCTCCGACAGATGTTTCCTTCACACACGACGAGGATGTTGTCGATCATTTCGCCAACACTGCGCCGGTCAGACCTGCGTTGATCGCGGGCAGCAGCAGGCTCAGCACGCGACTGATACGCACCAACCCATTGCCGTCGACATACACAACATCCTTCGGCTGCAGCACGAACTGGTTCGCGAGCACCATAGACACCGGCGAACGCGCGTTGAGATGGAATACCTGGGGTTTCGCCTCAGATGCGCCGCGAATCACATACATCTGGGCAGCATCCGCACTAGCGCTATTCACGCTGCCGGCCTGGGAAAGCGCATCGCTCAGCGTGAGTCGCCCGTTTCTCAATGGCAACGCCGTGATCGGCTTGTTGACTTCGCCCATGACGTAGACGCCGTTGTCCTCACGCGACACGATGCGAAGCAGATCGCCGTTCCTCAGCAATATTTCCGAAGGATTCACGTTTCGGCCGAGCATCTCCGTGAGGTCCAGCCTATACGACGTCCCGTTCCTCACGACGACCATCCGACTCTGGTCAGCCGTTGGGCTGAATCCGCCTGCACGGTTGACCGCCTCATTCAGCGTCATCGGTACGTCATTGATCGGTACGATGCCGGGTGTGTGCACTTCCCCGTCCACGTAAACTTGCTTCGCGCGGAACGAAGTGACCCGCACAGTGACCTGCGGCTTCACGAACACGCGCTGCAACGAGGCCTGGACAGCACGCTGGACCTGGTCGATGCGCATGCCGGCGACATGAACGTTGCCGGCATACGGCACTTGCACGTTGCCGTTGTCGTCGATGGTAAAGCCCGGAACTGGGTCGTAAGGTCGCGAGTTCGGCGATGACGTTCCGCCCTGCGCAGCAGTAAGTTCCGGGTGATCCCAGACGGTGATCTGCAGCACGTCGCCGACGCCAAGCGTGTACGGCTGCGGCTTTCCGATCAGCACGTTAAACTGGGTCTCGTCCGCCTTCCTTCCTTCCTCGTGGATCTGCTGAATCAACGCCATGTTGATATCAGTGATGGGAACCTGGAGTTCCTGCTGAGGTGTTTGCTCACCGCCGCTCGTCACCGGCAACGTTGCAGGTGTCGACATGCGCATGCCCGGTGCAACGGTGCACGCTGACAGCAGCGTACTCACCGTCGCACCAATCACGATCCGGGCGCCGTGACGGCGAAATGCCCCCGTCACGCTCTCGCGCCGTTCCCAAAGACATCTCATCTAATCTTCCCCGGTTTATGTTTAGTGATGCGAAAACTCACGGTTTTGATGACCACTCAATAAGCGTTCGTATTCACCAACCCCTTCGCCACCGTCGCCAGCACGATCCGCATATCCAGCGCGAACGACCAATTCCGTAGGTAATAAAGGTCATACTCAACCCGCTTCTGCATCTTCTCGAGCCGGTCGGTTTCACCGCGATACCCGTTCACCTGCGCCCACCCGGTAATGCCTGGCTTGATCCGATAGCGATGGATGTATCCATCGACGACCTTCTGATACAGCCGATCATGCTCGATCGCATGCGGCCGCGGCCCGACAACCGACATCTCGCCACGCAGCACGTTCAGGAACTGCGGCAGCTCGTCGAGACTCGTCCGCCGGAGGAAGCGCCCGACGCGGGTAATACGGGAATCGGTCTTCGTCGCCTGCGTCACCACGCCGGCTTCTTCGACGTGCACCCGCATCGTCCGGAACTTGAGGATCTTGAACTCTCGCCCGTCCGCACCTTTGCGGTATTGCTTGAAGAAAACGGGCCCGCGCGACGACAGCTTCACCGCGATCGCGATCATCACCATCAACGGCATCAGCGACAGCAGCGCCATCGCGGCGAACAGGCGATCGAAGATTTCCTTCTGAAGCATCGCGTGGCGCGGCAGCGGCGACGCGACAAGGTTGATTGCCGGTGCGCCCACCAGATCGATCATCGCGCCATCGAACAACGCGACACTGCGCACGTCCGGAATGAAGCGAATATTCACGAGTTCGTCGCCGAATTCGTTGACGAAGCGAAGGATTGTCGCCTCTTCCGACAACGGCAGCGCCAGCCAGATCTCCTGCACGCCACTGTCGCGCACGTGCTTCGCGAACGTGTCGAAATCGCTGAACGTCGGCACGCCCGGATGCGCGCCCTCCACGACCGGACGCAGATCAAAGATCGCGTTTGCGCGGAATCCGCTGGCCGGGGAGTCATCCAGTTTCCGCACTACGTGATGGCAATGCTGCCCATAGCCGACTACCGCGACGCTACGCAGGTTGAGGCCTGCTTGACGCACGCCCCGCAGCGCCAGATGCGTGGCGATGCGTGACGCAATCAGTGCGCCGCCCGTGATCGCGGTCCAGTAGACGAACCAAAGCCGCGAGACGACATCCGCACGATGCAGCGAAAACATCAGGATGATTCCGCACGCCTGCACGATGAGCCATGCGAGCGAGATCGTTCCGATCAGCCGCAACATCGAACGGCCGCGCCAGGACTCGTACACGCCGAATGCCGGAAACAGCACGAGCGAAAACGCAATGCCGAACGTAACGACGGCGCTGTCGAAATGGTTTTCGGCCACCGACAGAAAGCGGAACTGCGAAGCCACGAGCGAACCCGCGACAATCAGCACGACATCGAGCAGACGTGCCAGCAACCCTTGTAGCCCGAGCATTTTTCAATCCTCCGTCTTGATCCGAGTCACGCAATTCGCCAATGCTTCACCGACGCCCGTAGGTGTCCTCAAAGCGCACGATGTCGTCTTCGCCGAGATACGATCCCGATTGCACTTCAATGATTTCGAGCGGCAACTTGCCGGGGTTCTCGAGCCGGTGCGTAATGCCCAGCGGGATGAACGTCGACTGGTTCTCGCTGAGCATGAATTGCTCGTCGCCACGCGTCACGAGCGCGGTGCCGCTCACAACGATCCAGTGCTCCGCGCGATGGTGATGCAACTGCAGCGACAGGCGTCCGCCCGGCTGCACGACGATGCGCTTGACCTGGAAGCGATCGCCTTGATCGATCGAGTCGTAGTAGCCCCACGGGCGTCGCACCTTCCGGTGCGCATCCGCTTCCGGCGCCTGCTGCGCACGGATGCGGCTGACGAGCCCCTTCACGTCCTGCACGCGCGACCTGTCCGCCACCAGCACTGCGTCGTCGGTTTCGACGACGACCACGTTGGTCACACCGACACACGCGACGAGGCGCCCTTCCGAATGCGCGAAGCTCGACGTGGCGCCCTCGAACACGACCTTGCCGCGGCCGACGTTGCCGTCCGTATCCTTGTCGAGCGCTTCCCACACGGCATCCCACGAACCCAGGTCAGACCAGCCAGCGTCGAGCGGCACGACCACACCCTCGGCCAGGCCCGCCTGCGAAGCGAGGCGCTCCATCACTGCGTAGTCGATCGAATCCGACGGTGACTCCTGGAACGCATCCGCGTGAGGCCGGAAGAACGGACCGTCGTCAGTGCCGTGCTGGTAAGCCGCGACGCATGCGGCGTGCATGTCGGGTCGCAGCGCACGCAACGTGTCGAGCCAGACGCTTGCGCGCACGACGAAGATGCCGCTGTTCCACCAGTACAAGCCTGATTCGAGATATTGCTCGGCCAGCTCGGCAGCCGGTTTCTCGACGAATCGTTCGATGCGGTACGCATCCGAGCCGAGCTCGTCGCCGAGGCGGATGTAGCCGAAGCCGGTGTCAGGCCGCGTCGGCGGAACGCCAAGCGTCGCGATCGCACCTCGCCGCGCATGCTCGATCGCAAGCACGAGCGCACGATGAAATCCGGCGGTATCGGCAATCGCGTGATCGGCGGGCATCGCGACGACGATCGCGTCTTCGCCATCGGCGAACGCAGCCGCCGCCGCAAGCGTCAGTGCCGGCGCCGTGTCCCGGCGGGCCGGTTCGACGACGATGCGCGCGTCGATCCGGCTCGCACGCAGCTGTTCCGCCGTCACGAATCGATGCTCTTCGCCGCAGACGACGATCGGCGCCCCCAACGTGCTCGCATCTGACGCGAATCCCTTCATGCGCTGGACAGTCGCCTGCAGCAACGAATCGGTGCCGAGCACGCCAATCAGCTGCTTCGGATATTGCTCGCGCGACATCGGCCACAAGCGCGATCCCGATCCGCCTGCGAGAACGACGGGGGCGACACGAACGCGCGCATTGACAGCGGCCCCGGCAACCGGTGCGGCCGAGTCAATATCACCCTTCGCTGATTCGATGGACTCCGTCATGATTTGCACTCCTATTCGTTCTATAAACGATTCAAACGTTTTGCCGAGGTAATGCGAGCCCATCTTTCCGCCGAAACCGTCCTACGCTTCGTCTTCCGTCGTGTTCGCTCGCGCACGCATCCGGTATTCGGACGGTGTCGCGTCCATCCGCTTGCGGAAAATCTTCGCAAGTCGATCACCGTTGCCCCACCCGCATCGCCGCGCAATCGTGCCGATCGGCAGATCGGTTCCGGTCAGCAACTGCATCGTCCGCACCAGCCGGACCTCCCGAAGAAACTCGGACGGTGTCGTACCGATTTCCTGCTTGAAGCAACGCAAAAAATTCCTTTCGCTCATCGCTGCGACACGCACTGCGTCGCTGACCGATATCGCTCTTTCACAATTCTGCTGCAACCAGCGTGCCGTCGCCCGAGCCCGTTCCGCTGACGTCGTCCTGCGCGTATCAGGCAGCTGCTCGATCGGCTCGGCGTCGCCATTCAATGCCAGGCGTGCTGCAATCCCGCGTGCCGCTTCGCTGCCGAGGTCGCGCTCAACGAGCGCCAGCGCTGCCCTTGCCGGCGGCCCTCTGTCATCCGCGCCAGGCGTCGCTTCGATCGCGCCGCCCACACTCCGCTTTGCCCACGCCGCGTCGAGCAGCATCCTGCCCTCGCCGATCGTCTGAACGATGCCGGTTTGCGGCACGACGGTCCGCAACCAGTCGATCACTCGCGTGTCCCGCGCCGCGCGCCGCGCGCCTTCTCCGCCGGCAACGAACAATGCATCGAATGCACGCGCCGAGCCTGCATCGCACGCATATGTCCAGACGCTGATCGCCAACGACCACGCCACACTGCCACCTTCCGACGAATAGAAGCGAACGTCGTACAGCGGTCGACCATTCGAGCGTGGCGCATAGATCTCGTTGGCCATCTCGAACACTTCAGTTACTACGCCTGCCGCGAGCAGCGAGAATCCGTCGAACACGACAACACCAATGTCCCGAGTCTCGCGCCGCCCTTTCTTTCCCGCACCGGCTACTACTCCGTCTTCCGAATAGTCGAGACCTGTTTGCCCCATAGAGTGCTCTCGGACGTTGAACCGTATCGCCATCTCGCGTTCGTGAAGGACATTGCTGTCCCGTTGCGTCGCATCATACCGAGACCGCCGAATGGCGAAATATCGCTGGCCGATTCGAACAGAAAGTCGTCCGATTAGTCTGCGGGATTTCCCGGACCGCTCATGCGCGACGCTTTCGCACTCGCTCCATTCGATCGGACGACAAACGAAGCCGGCATAAGGGCACGAGCAGTCGCATTGAACGTGGCTGACATACGCTGGGAATGGCGCCGGATGCGGCAGCGCTTTGATCCGCGCACCACCGCTTGCTCATCGCAAAGAATGCACAGCGTGATGAGGGCACATGTCGGGCGCCTCGTTGGCGACTCGACTGGCCACGCGTTCGTTCGGGAAGATGGCCGGTTCGGCCAGATGTCTTGCACGCGTACGGCTAGCGTCGATCCGCCAAATGTCCGGTCGGCGAATGGTGCAAACGATGCGATGCAGCAAATCGATGCGGCCGGTTGCCTGAGGATTCAGGGTTTGCGCGAGATACGTGCGCCGGCCGGCCACGTCCCGCGCTCATGCTTCGTTGCGATCGCTTACGACAGCACTGCGCTCGCGATGAACGATGCGATTCCCACCGGCAACGCCAGAATCGCCAGCAGCGCCATGCGCTTCAACGTCCGCGCACGCGCCGTCTCCCGCGAACCGCGCGCGCGATGCGACTGGAGCTCGAGCAGCAGCATCCCCTGGTTATGCCGCGCGCCCGCCCAGAGACCCGAGGCGACGCTGGTGATCGCATAAACGGCGATCCATACGAAACAGATCCTCGAGAGAATCAGAAGTGCGGTGTTCATGTCGGTCGTGCTCCGCGTTGTCAGCAACACAGGCCACAACGGGCGGCGGCCAGATCAATCCCGCTAGCGTACATTGCATCGCAGCATGGTGGACAGGACAACATTTCCGCTGAATCCGCCATATAAATTACCGATTGCTTCCTGTCAGTGTTCAAACGGATTATCGGTATCGCCACATATCACGTCGGCGCGATCACGCGCGGACGATTGCCGATAACGGACCGTCCATGCGACGGACGCGCTTCACGACTGGATGGAGGTGCGATGTGACCGGCTTCGGGTCGCCGGCTTGACGGAATGAACAGGCATTGCCCGACAGGCATATGCTCTGCAGTCCTTCTTGACTGCGTTGCCGACCGAAACCGAACGGAACGCGATGCAACGAGCCGAGCAACGAAACCAGCTACGCGGCTTCGTTCATGTTCGACCCGGACGGAATAAAAAGGCCTGCGCGCAAGGCTGCGCGCAGGCAAAGTTCCGAGGAGGTTCCGGGGATGATTCTTCTCCTCGAAAGGCCAGTTGAGAGCTTAGCGTCGCTGAAATCGTCGTGCGCACACATGGCGGACGGAACCACGATCATGGCCGATTGGAAATGCTTCCTCTCGAGAATGAATGCGAAACGCGCGACGCGTTGGCACACGCCGGCACACGCCGGCACACGCACTTCGCATCTTCGGCCCGCTATTGGCGGAATGCTTCGATGTTTTGGCCGACGTGCTTCGTGACGGTACGCCACGATGTAGCGCATGTGTGCAGCGGCATGTAGCGTGACATCACGCGAAGCATGGGCGTGATGCATTCGGACTACGTCATGCTCCGATCGCCGCTCGCCCGCACGCATTCGCTGAACCGTCCGGAGCCGATCGATCGACCATGCTGCCACTCGACACCTTCCTGCGCGTTATCGACGCGACGCCGCTCATCGCGATCGATCTGATCGTCCGGAACGACGAGGGTAGCTACCTGCTCGGCCATCGCGTCAATCGTCCTGCGCAGGGCTTCTGGTTCGTGCCTGGCGGACGCATCCGCAAGAATGAACGCCTCGACGACGCGTTCCGCCGCATCACACGCGACGAGCTCGGGTGCAGCGATCTCGAGCGGTCCGACGCCGAACTCATCGGCGTGTACGAACACCTGTACGACGACAATTTCGGCGGCGAGCCGGGCGTATCGACGCATTACGTGGTGCTGGGATACAAGCTGCGCGAAAAAGTCGATCTGGCGGCGCTGCCGAATGCGCAGCACACCGCCTATCGATGGGCAGCCGTCGGCGAGATCGTCGTCGACGACACCGTTCATCCGAACACGCAAGCGTATTTCAGCACGGCATCATCAGAAGATTGATAGTTGCTCACGCAACCGAATAACAGGAGGAGACACATGCCGGCGCCCGGCACACTGCGCACACGCCCCATCAGGCCACGGGTCGATCGATCCGGGTCGGGCATCGCACCGCGCGTGCCCGACCCTGCAATTCCGTCAGGATGTCGAACCGGTCATCCATTCCGGCGCGTTCGTGGCGGATCCATCCTCCGCCAGTGCGTACATGCCGTTGCGCGCGGCCGTGCGATATTCGGTCGGCGACATCGACAGGTGCTGGCGGAACAGCTTCGCGAGCCGGTCGCCGCTGCCAAGACCGGTGCGGCGTGCAACCTTGTCCGCAGGCAGATCCGTCTCGACGAGCATCGAGCATGCCTTCTCGAGCCGGACCCGCAATACGAACTCGGTGGGCGTCACACCGATTTCGTTCTTGAAGCGCCGCAGGAAATTCCGCTCGCTCATCGCGGCGGCCTGGGCCGCGTCCGCGATCGAGATGCGGTTCGCGCTGTTGACGCGCAGATGGTGCGCGGCAGCACGAATCAGTTCGCTCGCCCGTGCCTCGCGCGGTCCGAACGCGGCGCCCGTCAGCTTTCGGTTCGCGCCCGGCATCATGCTGCCGACGATTTCCTGTGCGATCTCGTAACCCATGTCGTGCGCGACGATCGACAGCGCTGCCGCGAGCATGCCTTCGTCCTCGTCGCCGGACGCGTCGGATCGCTGATTCGCACCGGGTGCGGCACTCATCGTGGACGGCATCAACGGCGCCGTGCCCAGATCCTTCTGATTCAGACGGATTCGCGCCAGGAGCTTTCCGCCTCCGCTCGCCCCCTTGACCACACGCGCACGCTGATGCGCGCTGTGCAGCCAGGTAACCAACCGGTCGTCGTGATCGCTCGCCTGATCTTCGCCACCAAGGACGAACATCGCGTGAACCGCACTCGCATCGAGCATGCGCGGCGCATCCGTCCAGATCTGCACGCCGGACGACGAGCGAACCGGGCCGCCATGCGCGGAATACAGGCGCAGCTCGTAACGATCCGCGAATGCGGATTTGATGCGACTCAGCTGATTCGCGTGTTCGAATACCGCAGCCAGCTTGCCCATCTGCATAACGGAAAATCCATCAAGCAAAAGCACGATTACGCTTTCTCGCTGACGGCCGACGCCCATCCCGCGACCACGGCTCACGTTCAACCCCGTTCTCGATATGTTCGACATTGATTGCATCATCTCTGCCTTTTAACGTTTTTTTACATTTTCTGCAGCGCATCATATTCGTCCAAATAGGTGCCTGCCGTGTCGGCGTCGGATTTCGCCTTGCTGTTGACGGAATCAGTCAAGGACGTGACCCGGCACCAATTTTGTGAAATTCGGTATGAAACCGCACATTCGTTCTAATCGTGCACGCCAATCATTGATCTAGATCATTGATTTTCTTACTTCTAGTTACCCCCGACGTAACGAGCTCGCCCCGCACGGTGCGACAAGCATAATGTGTGCCAAGGTAGATCTGATAAGACGGTGACGGAATTTCCCACCGAATACGGAAGAAGTATGGAGAAACGCGCGGTAATTGTTCGTAACGTCGTAGGAATACCCGCGTTAAGCGCTTCCTGAAGAGAGCCAATAGGGTGAATCGGTCAGCGGATGCACACGAGAGAATCTCATGCGACTGCGTCGCGTGATTTCCTCAACGAAATCCTGTTTAGCGTTTGCGCGGATGCAAAAGCAGAGAGCCGTCACACTATTTGATATCGAGCCTTCAGCATGAAGTATGTGCATTTGTCTGAGTAATAATTATGTAATATTCGGCTTTGGCAGGCCGTCGCTATAGCGGATAAAGCAGACACGTCGCGCGCCAGCGATTCGATTATTTATCGGCGAATGTTCAGCCAGCGTTGATGCGCGGTGACGAACGCGATGAACTCAGACGGGAGACACACACCTTGCCGCCCGAATCTCTACGGGCGTGGCTTTGGCAATTGCATCGCGTCGTCGCGGTTCGATGTCCGTCATGTTTCGCCGCCCGTCCGTCGTGCCCCATTTAATTGATGAGGATGACGATGTATTTGCCGATCATTTCGACTACGATGCGTGTGGTCGACATTCGCGCGTGGCGTCACCCGGCGCTATAGCGTCGTCGAGCCCCGACTCATCATCAAAGTGCACGGGTTGCCGCAATCGCTGCCAGCGCTGAGCGCGCGGTGATCGATCAAAGGGGGAAAGACTCGACGAAATCGAACTCAAACATTCTTGGTCGCCTTGATCAGGCACTCGGACAGCTTGTCGAAATGCCGTAACGCGGCCGGAGTGAGTTCGATCTGTTTGCGCCGAGCGTCTTCGGTATCGCTGAGCATGATCCACCCCTTTTCGCGCATCGACGTAATGCGCGCGTGAAGCGTGGCTGGGGACCCGAGTTCGGCATGCGCGATCATTTCGCGCACGGACAGCCGTTCCTTGTTCTGCGTCGAGCGGGCGACAAACTCCAGGATGCGCTCCTCCAGCGGATCGAGCGAAGGAAGCGACGGCAGGCCGCGCAATGCTTCGGCGAGTTGCAGGAATCGGAGGTAGATGTCGGCTGGGCGTGTCATGGCGTTCGCTCCATGCGCCGCGATTTTCGCCGAGGTGGACCGCAGGCTATCATGCGAAATGGTGAATTCAGAACTGTCGCAATCTTACACCGATGCCGAGCCTTCGTTTGCCTTTCACATCGATCGTCGGCACGGCTGCCGCGTTCATCCTGTCGCTGTGGTTCAACGAAGCGATCTTCACGCACAGCGAATTCGTACGCGGTGTGAACTGGGTCTACCTGCCGTCCGGCATCCGGCTGCTGAGCACGCTCCTGCTAGGCGGCTATGGCGCAATCGGCCTGCTGATCGCCAGCTGGCTGGTCGATTTCTTTTACTTCTTTCCGCACGACCCGGTCCGCTCGTTCGTCGGCGGGATCCTCGCGACCGTCGCCCCCTATGCGGTCTATCGACTGGCGCTTGAACACTACGGCCTGCGCGCGTCGCTGACCAATCTCACACCGAGGCGGTTGCTCCTCCTTGCGGTCGCCTACTCGATCGCGAATCCTTTGCTTCACTGCGTCTGGTTCGCATTGCAGGGTGACACGCAGCGCATTGGAGAGAGGTTCTTCGCGATGATGGTTGGCGATCTCAGCGGCGCATTGATCGTGCTTTACGCGGTCAAGGGCGTGCTGGCCTTGCTGCCGGCCGGTGCGACGAGCCAGCCGAGACGCGGTTAGTCAGTATGATTCCCTGTGGGGCAGAGGGGCTGGCCTGCAGCGAAGAATCAGCCGCGGATTAACATCGCAGCCAGAGCCGCACGATGTGGACACGCCACACCCGGCGATTTGCGAGCAGAGGCGGCATGGAACACGCTCAACATGTGTCTTGACATTCATAAGGACTCGATCACCGTTGCCTACGCCTTTGGCACGGGAGCGTCGAACTCCCTGGCAAAGTCGATGCGGCGTAGATTGACATCGAACCCCGGTGTAAGCGCCCGCAGTTGAAGGGGCACATCCGCAGCGCTACGAGGCCTGTACGCGTGCCAATGGACTCTATCGGCAACTCGCGCAGAGCGGATTTGATTAAATTGTGTACACACCGTCGCTGATTCATAGGATGCCTGATGAATTCATCAAGACCGATTGACGTGACTCCGTGAAGCTTGTGCGATCGCTGCGCGCCGCCGACCTGTCAGCGGTGTATGTGCCCAGCGTCGAAGACGATGCGTTTCCCGATCTGGCACGCATGTCGGTCGACGCCAGGGACAATCTGAAGCGTGCGCGACAACGGATGAAGGCCTTTCTGCTCTCGCACGGGGTGCGCCACACAGGCAGTTCCGACTGGGGACTGGCACATCGACGCTAGCTGACCACGTTTCCGTTCTGCAACGCCTGGCAGCAACTGATATTCGAGGAACTGCGCGCGTTACATGAGCGCTTCGCGTTCCAGCAGAGTGATGTGCATCTGTTTCCACTTATCTGGTGCCCGGCCGAGACCGCGCAAGCGAGCCGGTAAAACGGCGTGTGAACCGGGTCTGGTATCGTCGCCTCGCGGAAGACCACCGGCTGTCGCTGCTTCTTGTACGGAACAGCACCCAACGCGAAGGCTCGAAGCGCTTTGGCCCATTACCATACTACAACCCGCCCAAGGTACAGGAGATCCGGTTCTAGTTGACTTATCCGATCTACTGCATCGGAAAGCAAGCACAGACGTTGCTCTAGGCGGTTGCACGCCTCAGGCGCGATTTCAAGCGGAAGGCATGAATCGTGGCCCGAGAAGGCGACGGGCGCGCCACCCAACGCACGCCACCATGCCAAGCTTACGATCGGCGCCGCGGCTTCGCGGAATGGCATGCTGCATGCCAATTGCCGCCAGCCGAACCGCGTAAGCCATTTCTATCATTGCAATGTCAGTTCGCTGTCACGTTCATGCCTGTCAGATCGATTGGTCCAGCCGGATGGACTGCTGCGCGACTGGCCGTCGACTGTCATGCGGTTTAACTTGTGCCTCCGGGACGCCCAAAAACTTCCCCCGAACCCACCGCGCGACCGGCTTTTCAATCAGGCGTTCCGATGCTGAGGCAAAGAGAAAGGCAAGAATCACGATAAAGACCATTGCCATGACAAACAACAGAACGACAGGGACCTTCGACAAATGAGTGCCACTGATCTTTAGAATGACCCGAAAGCAGAAAATGGCAAGGAAGTGCCACATGTATAACCCATAGCTCTTCTCGCCAAGTCTCAACAGAAACCCAAATTGGATCGCAAGCCCGTCGAATGCTGACAGCAGGATAAGGAGAGCCCCGCCTGCGGTTGCAGCGATCACCGGGGCAAAAGCATGGGATCGTTCCATCCCGACACCCGTGACCAGCAAAGCGATGTACCCTACACCCAAAGCAGCAGAGGCGGAAATTGATGCGGCGGCGCTAGGTCGCCCGCTTCGGATTGTGTCGCGCAGGTACTCCCACATCAAGAACCCCAAGACAAAGCACGGGAATTGGGTCGGCGGCCAATAGTACAGAAACGTATTGTTCGACACACTGTCTATGCGAAACATCAGCAATCCGGCCAGAAGCAGGCCATAGCTCGCGAACAAGACGCATGCCGCCGTAATCCACAGTCCGCGTCGAGTTCGGGATGCGAGAAATAGGAGCGGAGCCACGACATAGAAGGCCATCTCCACGCCGATGGACCACCCCCCCGGCACCACGCTGTTGACTGCGCTCGGCACGAATTCGTGAAGGAATGCAACATTCAGGAGGACGTCGGCCGTGCCATGCGAGGCCGTTAAGTGCGTATGCATCCGCGCGGCATACACATCGAGAATGCCGTAGACGACGATGCCCACATAGTACAGCGGTGCGATCCTGACAATTCGTTTCACATAAAAACGGCGAAGCAACATCCCCGTCTTGCCCACCTTCTGGCGGTCATCCTCGAGCGCCATACAGATCGTGAAAGCGCTGATCACGAAGAACAACTGGACACCATACTGGCCGCTTCGAGCGATCGTTGCAAGCCATCCGGGTAGACCCGGAACCCATTCAGAAAGATGGACTGCCACTACCCCGAGTATTGCAAGTGCTCTACCAACGTCCAATGCATGGAGTCGATTGTCATGATTCACTGGTACACCTCGTTCATCAATGTGAGGCATTAAGGCGCAGCAGCAAACATCATTAGAGCCTGCCACCAGCCTCGACGACTCACGCCAGTTTAGCGATGTGAGATAGACCGGAAGCGCCAAAATACTTTATCGTCACGCCGTCCTCAGGGAAGGTCCGTTTACGTGCCCCTTCGTGCAATCCGGCCACGAGATCCGACAAACAGGCCGAAATTTTCCGGGTGGATTCCGGTTCGCCACCGCGGTCGTGCCTGACTGCAGACGGCTATGTTTTGGCGTTCCCGGACAGTTCCCAAACGCTACTCAGTCGCGAACAGTAGAGTCACAGTGCTTGGCGTTCGCCCCTTCAAACGAGCAAACTAGCCCGCAGCACAATCGATTCCGTGGTACCTCAAGCGCTGATTCGCGCGGTACTCGGTCGGCGTGATCTCAAGGTGGGCGCGAAACAACTTGGCCAGCTTTCCGCCGCCACCAATGCCGCTGCGGTAAGCAATCTTGTCGACCGGCAGGTCGGTATCGACGAGGAGCCGGCAGCACTTGTCGAGTCGTACGAAGGTCAGGTAATGCGAAGGTGTGACGCCCACCTCGCTCTTGAAGCGCCGCAGAAGATTTCGCTCGCTCATCGTCGCGATCCTGGCGGCTTCGTCGATTGCGATCGACAGATGGCCGTTCGCCGCGATCCAGCGTGCCGATGCCTGGATCGGTGCGCTGACGCCGGCATTCTCGGACAAGCGAACGATCGGTGTGAAAGGCGTGTCGACGGAGGGTGCGACAGCCACCTCGATTTGCTTCGCAATGACGGCGCCCATATCCCTGTTGATCAGGTTCAGCGCAGCGTAAAACGAGCTCGCTGTATCTGGGTAGGGGCTCGCCGCGGAAAAGCCACAGGCGGCATCAGAGCCGACCGCCGCGCGCATATGGCCACGCCCGGAACATCGAGGTTCGGTGGTCGGCTTCCGCGCACGTGCCGTCGTGATCGGAAATAATGCAACGCAATCCGGGATCGCGTGATCGAGCCATTCAATGACGCGATCGTCGTGCAACCCGCCGCGCGCGCCTGCTCCTCCTAGAAGAAAGAGTGCATGGAAGTCTTCCGGCTGGCGATGTGCATTGATTCCGTTGGTCCAAACGCACGCCGACGCGGTACTCACGACCATGCCGCCGGACGCTGACAACAGGCAGACGTCGTAATGGACTGCCGTGCGCGCGCACGACTCCGACAACGCATTCGCCGAGTTGAACACCTGCGCGACGGAAACCAGTTCGTCGAGTTCGAAGTGGGCGGAAAGCACGATGCCAACCGATTTCGATGCCCGACGACGATGCGCGATCGCACTCGGAGCGCGGTCTTCCCGATCGATGGGGGCTACGAATCCTGAGCCTGATACTCCCGCGTGTTGCTGCTGCATCTGTTCATCCTGGCGAATCGTTATAAAAATAATAACGATTCATGCGCGGGCTTGCAAGACAAGCATGCAACCGGCGCTACGCGAGCCACGCCCGCAACGCCGCCCGGCCAATCCGCCCCGTCAGCGGATCGACATGAAGTGCGAACGCAAACAGCGCAACGCACCCGCAGGCCAGACCAATCAGCAGAATCATCATGATCCAGCTCCGTGCGTCGCGGCGTACCACGCCGTCAGGAACCGGGCTTGGCCGCCCCTTCAGCATCCGGATTCGGCGTCAGCCTCAATCGCACGCGCAGCGGCTGCCGCATGTCGGGCGGCGGCGGCTCCGTCAGCGGGCCGGCAGCCGTCAGCAGTTTCCGCAACGCGGCATCCGCGCTCGCATTGCCGAGCGTGTCGAATTCGACGCGCGTGACCGTGCCGTCCGCGCCGATCCACGCACGCACGACAATCGCCGGCGGCGGCGCGTCGGCTGTCGCGTGCACCACGCGATCCTCGAGATACGCGTGCAGCGAGTCGGCCGCGTCCCCGTCGACCTCCAGCCATCCCTGGAACTGCCGCCCGACCAGCTGCGCGTAGCTGACCCATGTCTGCGGCACGTCGGCCGTTTGCGCGCTCGCCGGCGTGCCCGTGACGAGCGCCCACGCGACGACGAACGCCGCCGCCGCGCCACCTGCACGATTCATCTGGTTTCGCTGCTTCCGCTGCATGACCACCCTCGATTGCCTCACAGTCCGCGCGTCGCGCAATCCGCCGCCGCGCCCGTAACCCCGCATTGCCAAACCATTGCACGCGCCGTCCGCCGTCCCGCGATCATCCCGAGATCACCCCGGTTCAACCGGCACGTACAGCCGCGCGCCGCCGCGCTGCACGAGCAGCGCGACCGTGCCATGCGCGCGGTCGATCTCGCCCGCCAGCGCACCGGCGGTCGCGACCGGCGCGCCGTTGACCGACAGCACCACGTCGCCGGCCATCAACCCCGCGCGCGCCGCCTCGCCGCTCGCCTGCTCGATCACGAGGGCCTGGTTCACGCCGAGCTGCCGCCGTTCCTGTTCGTTCGCCGGGCGCAGCGCGAGCCCGATCCGTGTAAGCCCCTGCCGGTTGCCGTTCAACGCTGTACCGCTCTCGAACC